>DATLLB010000797.1:0-6864 GCA_035538075.1 Enhygromyxa sp. | reverse complement strand
GAGCCGATCCGGTACTGCGGCCCCTCCTCGACCGAGAGCGTGAGGTGGACGAAGCGCCGGTCGGGGCTCAGCGCCATCTCGACGTCCTCGAAGTCGGCGTCGAGGTAGCCCTGGTCGGCATAGTAGCCGCGCAGGTTGGCGTAGTCGGCCACGAACGCCTCGCGGTTGAACACGCCGCCGGCCTTCTTGGTGACGACCGTCAGGTAGCCGCCGACGCGCGTGATCATGACCTTGCGCAGCTGGTCGTCGGTCAGCGCCTTGTTGCCGACGAAGGTGATGCTGCGGACGATGACCTCTTCGGCCTCGCTGACCACGAACACCACGTCGACCTTGCCGGGCTGATCGTCGACCGGCCGGACCTCGTACTCGACCTCGGCCAGGAAGAAGCCGCTCTCGGTGTAGAGCGCCTTGATCTTCTCTACGTTGGCCTTGACCTTGCCCTGATCGAGCACCGCGTTGGCCTCGACGTCGAGGATCTCGTTGATGTCGTCGAGCTTCACCTTGGCGTTGCCCTCGACGATGATCTTGCGGATGGTCGGGCGCTCCTTGACGACGTAGGTCAGGATCGCGCCGGCCGAGGTCAGCTCGCCCTCGACGTAGACGTCCTCGAAGTAGCCGAGCGCCCACAGGGCCTTGATGTCGCGCGCGAGGGTCTCGGGCGTGACCAGCTCGCCGACGTTGCTGTCGAGCTCGAGCAGCATCGCCTCGGACTCGACCCGCCGGTTGCCGCGGAAGCGAATCTCGGAGATCGGCTGATTCCAGACCTCCTCGGGCACAGGCGCCATCTCGAGCAGCGCGTGCGAGGGATCGATGATGTCGAGCGGCGCGTAGCCGATCGGCTTGCCAGCCACGGCGCTGCGCGGCAGCAAGAGCACCAGCAGCACCATCAACAGGATGCTGGGCACGCCGAGGAGGCCAACAAGAGCGCGCTGCTGCGATGCCTTCACGCGCCGCCGTCTTCGAGGATCCGCCCGTCGGCCATGCGAACCACGCGTGGCATCTGTTGGGCGAGCTCCATGTTGTGGGTCACGATCAGCATGCTGAGGTCGTGCTCTTTGTTGAGGCGGAACAAGAGCTCGTGCACCTCGGCGCTGGTCTTGGTGTCGAGGTTTCCAGTTGGTTCGTCGGCCAGCAGCAAGCGCGGCCGCATGGCCAGCGCGCGGGCGATCGCCACGCGCTGCTGCTCGCC
This sequence comes from Enhygromyxa sp., assembly GCA_035538075.1. Lineage (GTDB taxonomy): Bacteria > Myxococcota_A > Polyangia > Nannocystales > Nannocystaceae > Plesiocystis. The sequence goes on along the minus strand of DATLLB010000797.1, from coordinate 5,675 downwards.
GCCCGAGAGCTCGCCGGGACGATGCGCGAGCCGGTGGCTCATGCCGACCGCCGCGAGCATCTCCTCGGCCTGCTCTCGTGCTTGGCGAGCGGGGATGCGGGCGATCAGGGCCGGCATCATCGCGTTCTCGAGCGCCGAGAATTCGGGCAGCAGGTGGTGGAACTGAAAGACGAAGCCGATCGTGCGATTGCGAAACTCGGCCAGGTCCGGCGGCGGCAACCGAGTGATGTCGGTCGGCGTGCCCGGGTTCGTGGACGAGTTGGGCGGGTAAAAGAGAATCTCACCGCTGGTCGGCAGGTCGAGCGTGCCGAGGCAGTGCAGCAGCGTCGACTTGCCGGCTCCCGAGGCGCCGATGATCGTCACCATCTCGCCGGCGTCGAGCCGCAGGTTCACGCCACGCAGCACGTCGAGCTTCCGCGATCCGTGCTGGAAGCTCTTGTACATGTCGCGCACCTGCACGAGCGTGGGCGCGTCTCGACCGGACGAGGAGGCTGATGGCGGCATCGGTGGGCGCGAAAGCGGGGGCAACCCTAGAACTGGCCCCGATGCGTGTCAACGCTGGCAATTCCGGGGTTCGCGGTCCGGCGCCGCAGCCGAGCTTACACCCCCACGGGGGTGAGCTAGTTCTGCGAGTTACTTCTCTTGATGACGCAGCCCGTCGATCGGCCGCATCCGCGACGCGACCCGAGCCGGGTACAGGCTCGACAAGAACACGATCACCAGCGCCGCGAAGCCGACCACGGCGACCTCGAACGGGTTGACCACCACGGGCAGCCGCTCGATGTAGTAGACGTTCTCGTTGAACGGGAACCCGAAGCGATCCAGCGAGAGGCACAGCGCGAGCCCCAGCGTGATGCCGCCGATCGCTCCCAGCAGGCCCAGCACCAGACCCTCGGCCACGAACACGCGCTGGATCAGGTGATCCGGGGCGCCCATCGCCTTGAGGATGGCGATCTCCTTGCTCTTCTCGAGCACGCTCATCAGGTTCGAGGCGAGGATCCCGAAGCTCGCGACCAGGACCACGAACAAGAGCGCGACGAACATCGCTATCTTCTCGAGGAACATGGCCGAGAAGAGGTTGCGGTTGAGCTCCTTCCAGCTCTCGACGATCAGCTCGGACTCGGCCGGACGGATCCCGCTGCGCTCGGCGATCTCGGCGCGCAGCTGCGGATCCGAGACCAGCCCCAGCGCTTGGCCGAAGACGCGCTCGAGCGACGGCGTCGACCGACCGAGGCGCAACAACGCGGCCTCGACCGCGGCCTTGCCGGCGTCGACCTGATCGATGTCGTGGAGCTTGACCTCGATGCCCGAGACACGATCGCCCGTGCGCAGGAACGCCTGCGCGACGGGCAACGGCATGTACACGTTCTTGCGATCGTACTCGTACATGCCGGAGTGAAAGACGCCGCCGACACGGCTGGCGAGGATGCCGGGGACGCGGCCCGCCGGCGTCAGGCGGCCGACGGGTGTGATCAGCTGCACGCGCGCGCCGACACCGACGGCCAGCTCGTTGGCGAGCTCGCGGCCGATCAGGATGGGATCGACCACGCCTTCGCGCGGCGGGGGGCTGTGCTCGATCGGATCGATCTCCGGGGGTGCGGTCTCCTTGACGATCGCATCGCCGTCGCCCGGCTGCGCCGGCGGCAGGTTCAGCACCTCGACGGGATCTTCCCAGCCGCCCTCCTCTTCCCACTCTTCCTCTTCAGGCTTGGGTTCAGGCTGCTCGCTCGGCTCGGGTTGCGTGGCGGGCTGCTCGTCGAGCCCGAGCACCTCGACCGGATCCTCCCAACCATCATCGGGTGGACCGGCGAAGCCCGGCAGCGAGTTGGGCCCGAACAACTCGGGCGGCGGCGGCAGGTTGATCCCCGACTTGCTCGGTGGAGGCGGATTCGCGTTGAGGCCCGGGATCGGCTTGGGCGGCTCGCCCAGCTCCTCGATGTCGGGCAGCGGCCGCGGAGGATCGCGCTCGACCTCCGCCCGGTCCTCTGGGCGTGGAACCAGTTTGTCGATCTTGGTGCGGACGCTGGGCTTGTCCTTCTCGAGGTGGCGCAGACGGTAGGGCGTCTCGGCCAGCGCGAAGGGGTCGGGCTCGGGGATCGACTCCGGATGCACGAGCGCGTCGAAGCTGCCCTCGCGCACGATGTCGGCGATGTTCGAGACCTGCAGCAGGCGATCGGGCTGGACGCCGATCAGCACGGCCCCCTGCCGATTGATCCCGCTGCGAACCATGACCTCCGCCTCGAGGTACGGGCTCGCGCCGGCAACCTCGGGCACCTGCATCAGCGCCTCGGTCAACGCCTCGTAATCGGTGAACCGGTTGCCGTCGCGGGCCGAGACCCGCAGGTGCGCTTTTTGGTTGAGGATCTTGTCGCGCAGATCGGCTTCGAGCCCGCTCATCAACGACAGCACCACGACCAGCGCCATGCAGCCGAGCAGCACCGACATCGTGATGATCGTGGCCAGCAAGTTGAAGAAGCGGGCGAGCACGGCCAGCACCAGCAGCATCGTGCCGATCGCCAGGCTGAGCCCGCCGAACACCCCAAACTGCCTCTGCAGCGCGCTCGCGACCGTGGCCGAGAACAGCTGCTCGCCAGGCTCGGGCGCGGGGCCGAGGTGGGCCGCCCAGAGCACGAAACCGATCCCGACCGCGAGCACGAACAAGCTCGTGTAGGTCAGCGCGTCGACCCAGCGGGGGTGGCGGTCGCCCACCCGAAGGTGTCGCCAAGCGATGCGCCACTCGAGCGCGTGGGTCCAAGCCGAAGCCATGAGTCGCAGCGGAGACTAGCAGTTTGACGAGGCCGGGAGTGCCGCCATCCGCGAGCGAGAAAGGGCGCCCGGCTGAGCCACCAAATCAGCTGCGCGAGGCATTGCTGGTCCCGCCCTGCATGAGCAGGAACGACTCCATGAACGGGTCGAGCTCGCCGTCGAGCACGGCGTTGACGTTGCCCTGCTTGAGCTCGGTGCGGTGGTCGTTGACCTGCTGGTACGGGTGGATCACGTACGAGCGGATCTGGCTGCCCCACTCGATGCTCTTCTTGTCACCTTCGAGCGCGGCCAGCTCGCGGTCGCGTTTCTGCTGCTCGAGCTCCCACAGGCGCGCCTTGAGCATGCGCATCGCCGTCGCCATGTTCTTGTGCTGCGAGCGCTCCATCTGGCAGGCGACGACGATGCCGGTTGGGGCATGGGTCAGGCGCACGGCCGATTCGGTCTTGTTGACGTGCTGACCGCCGGCGCCGGACGAGCGGTACTTGTCGATGCGCAGATCGGCGGGGTTGATCTCGATGTCGAACTCGCTGTCCTCGCCGAGATCGGGCAGCACCATCACGCTCGCGAAGCTGGTCTGGCGGCGCGCCTGCGAGTCGAACGGAGAGATTCGCACGAGCCGGTGCACGCCGATCTCCGAGCGCAGCCACCCGTACGCATACTCGCCTTCGATCGAGAGCTCGGCGCCGCGGATGCCGGCTTGCTCGCCCTCTTGCAGATCGAGCAGCTGCACGCCGAAGCCGTGCCGCTCGCCCCAGCGCTGGTACATGCGCAGCAGCATCTCGGCCCAGTCCTGGCTGTCGACTCCGCCGGCGCCGGCGTTGATCGAGATCAGCGCGCTGGCCGAGTCGTGCTTGCCACCGAGCATGCGCCGGAACTCGAGCTTGCCGAGCAGCTCATCGGCCTTCTGCAGCGCGGCGAAGGCCTCTTGCAAGCTGTCGCTGTCGGCCTCTTCGCGGGCCATCTCGTAGAGATCGCGGCCATCGTCGAACACCTGCTGGGCGTCGTCGATGTCCTGGATCAGCTTCTTGAGCGTGGCCTGCTCGCGGAGGGTCTTCTGGGCGCGATCGTTGTCGTTCCAGAAGCTCGGATCAGCGGTGGCTACTTCGAATTCTTCGAGCTTCTCGACCTTGCTGTCGTAGTCAAAGATGCCTCCGCAGCTCGCCGATCCGGTCTTCGAGGCGCGAGACGAGATCCGTGACCTTGGCGTGCTCGGGGATGTTCAGGGCGGTCATGGTGCGCGGAACCTAGCCGCTGGCGCGCGCGCCTGCAATCGGGCTGCGGCTCACACCTCGATGAGACGCAATTGGCGACGGACGGCAAGCTTCTGCAGGGGGATCGGATAGCGGCCGGTGAAGCAGGCCGAGCAGTGTCGTTCGTCGTCGCCGACCTCGCCGACGGCGGTGAGCAGGCCCTCGGGGCTGAGGTAGCCGAGGCTGTCGGCCTCGATGAAGCGCGCGGTCTCCTCGACCGAGTAGCTGGAGGCGATCAGCTCGGCGCGAGTCGGCGTGTCGATGCCGTAATGACAAGGCCCGCTGACCGGCGGCGAGGAGATGCGGACGTGGACCTCGGCGGCCCCGGCGGCGCGAATCATCTTGACGATCTTGCGCGAGGTGGTGCCGCGGACGATCGAGTCATCGACCACGACCACGCGCTTGCCCGCGAGCAGTTGCGGGACCGCGTTGAGCTTGAGCTTCACGCCGAAGTGGCGGATCGAGTCCTTGGGCTCGATGAAGGTGCGGCCGACATAATGGTTGCGGATCAGCCCGAGCTCGAACGGGATGCCGGCCTCCTTGGCGTAGCCGAGCGCCGCGACCACGCCGGAGTCGGGCACCGGGATGACCACGTCGGCGTCGGCCGGCTGCTCGCGCGCGAGCGCCCGGCCCATCGCCACGCGAGCTTCGTAGACCGAGACGTCGTCGAGCACGCTGTCGGGGCGCGCGAAGTAGACGTGCTCGAACACGCAGAAGCGCCGCGGCTGCGGCTTGAGCCGGCTGCTGTGCAGGCCGTCGCCGTCGATCACCAGGATCTCGCCGGGCTCGATGTCGCGGACCTTCTCGGCGTCGATCAGATCGAACGCGCAGGTCTCCGAGGCCACCACCCACGCGGTCTTGCCGTAGTTCGGGTGATTCTGCTCGCCGCGGATGCGACCGAGGATCAGCGGGCGAAAGCCGTGCGGATCACGAGCCGCGACCAGCTGCTCGCCCGAGGTGAACACCATGCTGTAGGCGCCGCGCAGGCGCTCGAGCGCGGCGTAGAGGTTGTCGACCCACGCACGCTCGTTGCTGCGAGCCATCAGCTGCAGCACCACCTCGGTGTCCGAGTTGGTGTGGAAGATCGAGCCCTCGGCCTCGAGCTCGGCGCGCAGATCCTCGGCGTTGACGAGGTTGCCGTTGTGGGCGATCGCCACCGAGCCGTGCCGATACTCGACGGTCAGCGGCTGGATGTTCTTGGGCAGCGATCCGCCCGCGGTGGTGTAGCGGACGTGGCCCACGGCCAGGCGACCGGGCAGCAGGGCCAGGCGTCGCTCGTCGAAGATGTCGGCGACGTGGCCCATTTGCCGGACGGCGTGGAGCGTGCCGCGATCATTGCTGACCACGCCGGCCGACTCCTGCCCGCGATGCTGCAGCGAGTGCAGCCCGAGGTACGCGAGGTTGGCCGCCTCGGCGTGGTTGAAGATCCCGAATACTCCGCACATGGCGATCGGCTCCGGTTAGTTAAAGGAATTTGCTGCGCAGCCGCTCGATCGGCGGCGCGAGGTCCGGCTGGAAGGCGCGCCCGGTCATGCGCTCGTAGGTCTCGATGTACCGCTGCGCGGCCTCGATTCGGATCGCGTCGGGCAGCTTGGGCGGGGTACCGTCGCCGTGGAAGCCCTGCGAGACCAGCCAGCGGCGCACGAACTCCTTGTCGAG
>DATLLB010000796.1:0-3574 GCA_035538075.1 Enhygromyxa sp. | reverse complement strand
TGCGCCGATGTTGCCAGAAGACCGGCGCGCTGGACAAACGAAGCGCGAACTTCTAGGTTCCGCCCCGCCATGCAACGCACGTTCGCCGTCATCAAACCCGACGCCTTCGCCGCAGGCCATCAGGGCAAGATCATCGCGGCCATTCAGGAGTCCGGCCTTCGGGTAGTCGCGCTGAAGACTTTGCTCCTGTCGGAAGCCCAGGCGAAGGGCTTCTACCACGTCCACAAAGCCCGCCCCTTCTTCGGCGATCTGGTCCGGTTCATGACCGAGGGACCGATCGTCGCGATGGTTCTCGAGGGTGACGACGCGATCAAGCGCTGGCGCGACCTGATGGGCCCGACCAACGCCAAGGACGCGCCGAAGACCACCCTGCGCGGGCAGTTCGGCACCGACATCGAGCGCAACGCCACGCACGGCTCGGATGCCGAGGACACGGCCGCGTTCGAGATTTCGTTCTTCTTCAGCGGCCTCGATCTCGCGGGGCTCTGATTTGGCCCCCGCGGCCGACATCGTTCGCGACGCTCGCTTCGCTCGCTCTGGCGTTCGTAAACTACGACCGCTCGTGGTGACCCCCGCAGGGGGTCTTTTTTTTATCCCGAGTCTGACGATTCGGTCAGTAGGCCGCGGGCGGCCTCGATCGCTTCGTTGGAGCCGATCAGCGCGAGCATGTCCCCGGCTGCGAGCGCGACCTCGGGCCCCGGTCGCGGGACGCTGGCGCGATCGCGGACCAACGCGATCACGGTCGCACCCGTACGCGTGTGCAGGTCGACCTCACCGAGCGTCCGGCCCACGAACGCGGCCGCGATCGTGACCGCCTCGACCTGACCGACGCCCGGCAGCACGACCTCGGCCTGCTCGACCTGATGGGTCGTGCCGGCGTGGCCCTGCCGACGAATCAACTCGATGACCACCTCGGCGCTGGCCCGCACGTGGCCGTCGAGGTTGTGCCCGCCCTTGCGCAGCGAGGCCAGCGTGCCGAGCAGGACCGTGGCGAGCAGCAGCAGCGGACCCGGACCGCCGGTGAACGGCGCCGTGAACATCGCGATCGGGGCGGTCACGGCCAGGATGATCGCGAGCTCGAGCCCGACGATCAGTGCCCGGCGAGGCGCGTTGGCGAGGTCGAGGCGGCCCGCCTCCACGCTCGGCAGCAAGTCCTCGCCGATCTGCCGCGCGAGCCGTCGCGCGACGCGGGCGATGCCGATCACGAACGGCAGCCAGAGCCCGAGCTCGGCCGCCAGCGTGACCAGCTCGGCGCTGCTCTCCGCCATCCCGAGGTGCTCGACCGCCAGCTCGACCAACCACGGCCGGATCAGCCCGTAGCCGATCGTCAGGCCGATCAGCCCGGCGACCTCGAGGCCCAGCACCGTGAACGGCCGCCGCCACCGACGTCGACGCTCGCGCGTGCGCAGCTGCTCGAGCCACGACTCGTAGAGGCTCAGCAGCGTGGCGAACCACTCGGGCATCCGCCGATCGATGGTCCCGGCCAGCTTGGGTGCGAGCCGAGCCATGATCGGGGTGGTGAACGTGGTCACGGTCGCGACCGCGACCAGGATCGCGCCGAACTGCGGCCCGACCACGCCGGCCGTCGCACCGATGCCAGCCATGATGAACGCGAACTCGCCGATCTGCCCGAGCGTGAGCCCGGCCTCGATGCTGCGCCGCAGCCCGTTGCCGCCGAGCAGCCCCGCGATCGTCACGCTCAGCAGCTGCCCGAGCACCACGGTCACGAAGATCACCAGCGTCGGGATGATGTGCTCCCAGACCAGCACCGGATCGACGGTCATGCCGATCGACACGAAGAAGACCGCGACGAACAGATCCTTGAGCGGCGTGATGCGGTGCTCGATCTCGTGGCCCCTGCCCGACTCGGCCGCGAGCATGCCCGCGAGGAAGGCCCCGAGCGCGACCGAGTAGCCGTACTCGGTGGCCAGCCGCGCGAGCCCGAAGCACAGCGCGCCCGCGGTCACGACCACGATGTCGGGCGTGCCGATGCGCGCGACGTAGCGGACCAGGCGTGGCACCACCAGCATGCCGCCGAGCAACAGCGCGACCAGGAAGCCGCCCAGCTCGAGCACCGTCTGGCCGAGCTGCTCGGCGGTCACGCTGGCGCCCGCGGCCACGGCCGAGAGCACGGCCAGCAGCGCGATCGCAACCACGTCCTGCACGACCAGCACGCCGAACACCAGCTCGCGCACGGCCGGATCGGTGGGCTGTTCGTCGAACACCTTGGCGACCACCATCGTGCTCGAGATCGCCAGCGCAGCGGCCAGGAACAGCGACGTCACCCCGCCCCAGCCGAACAGCTGACCGAGCTCGTAGCCGGCCCAGGCCATCGCCGAGATCTGCACGAGCGCGGTCAAGCCCGACGTCGGCAGCACCTTCATGAAGCGGGCGATGCTGAACTCGAGGCCGACGCTGAACATGACCAGCACCACGCCGAACTCCGAGAGCGCGTGGATGCGCTCCGGATCGGCGAACAACGGCAGCGGCGTGTGTGGGCCGACGACCAGCCCGGCAAGCAGGTAGCCGAGGATCGGCGGCTGACGCAGCACCCGGAACAGCAGCCCCGTCGGGGCCGCGACGCACAAGACCAGCGCGAGGTCAGCGAGGAACGTCCCGTGATCCACCAACGCAGTATGCGGTTTTTGGCCGAGAGCCAAAACGCCCCTTAGCACGATGAAATGCCCCCCTTCGGGGGGCACTACGTGCGATCGAAGACCACGAACCGATCCGCTTCGCTCGCAAAGCGAGCGAACGGCCGCGAAGCGGCCGCCCGCGGCTCAGTGCACGGCGGCCGCGGGGGGGCTAAGTAGCGCTGAGACCCGGGAGCAGGCGGCGCAGCTGGCTGTCGAGCATGACCAGGCTCGCGACCGAGATGCCGCCTTCCAGGTAGCGACCAATGAGCGCCTGCGCCTTGCCCAGGCCGTAGCGCTCGATCATGCCGCTGACGTCGCCGTTCTCGACCAGCATCGTCATCTTGTGCGCGTGCACCTCCAGCTGGCGACCGAGTGACTGCACGGCCGGACCGTCCCACACCGAGGACAGCTTCATGCGCGAGATCGCCGACTGCAGCTCCGACATGCGCATCGCGTCGGAGACGGCGACACGAAGGCGCAGGACCTCCTCGGCCGGCTTGTTCATCACGCGGCTGATCTCGATCGAGTCGAGCACGATCAGCAGGAAGCGCGTGCGAGCGACCGCCAGCGCGAGCTCCTCGGACAAGCCAGCGTCGGTCAGCTGGACGACGTGACGCTGCAGACGAGCCCGATGGCGCGAGCTCGCCGGCACGTAGTCGAGCACCGACGCGAGCAGCTCGCGGGCCTTGCCCGAGTCGATCGAGCCGCCCTCGGCGATCGGCCCGAGCAGGTAGAAGCTGGCGTCCTCGAGCGCATTGCCGAGCCGCTCCATCGCCCGGTACACGCCCTCCTGGCGGTGCTTGTCCTCGAGCGCGTGGAGCTGGCGGAGCAGCTGATCGACGCCGCCGATCTCGAGCGCCTGCAGGTACGCGACCGCGACGTCGCGATAGCTGCGGCCCGTGACCGTGGCCATCTCGACGAAGAAGCTGCAGCCGGCG
>DATLLB010000795.1:0-20350 GCA_035538075.1 Enhygromyxa sp. | reverse complement strand
GCTGCTGCTCGAGCATCTTCAGCACGTGATCGCACAGCGCCTCGAGCTTGACCGTCGGCCCGGCGGCGGCGGTGCGTCGGGATTGAAGAAGCGGCGATCGACCTCGGCGAACATCCACGGGTGATCCCAGGCCGCGCGGCCGATCATCACGGCGTCGACATGCTCGAGGTGTGCGGCGACCTCGTCGAGGCTGAGCACGCCGCCGTTGATCTCGATCGGCAGCTCGGGTCGCTCGCGCTTGAGCCGATAGACGTCGTGGTGACGCAGCGGCGGGATCGTGCGGTTCTGCTTGGGCGAGAGGCCCGACAGCCAGGCCTTGCGGGCGTGCACGCTGAAGCGATCGCAGCCTTCGGCGGCGACGATGTCGACGAAGTCGACCATGTCCTCGTAGCGATCGAGCTCGTCGACGCCGATCCGATGCTTGACGGTGATCGGCAGCTCGACCGCCGCGCGCATGGCCGCCACACAGGCCGCGACTCGCTTGGGCTCGCGCATCAGACAGGCCCCGAAGTTGCCGCTCTGCACCCGATCCGAGGGGCAGCCGACGTTGAGGTTGATCTCGTCGTAGCCGAACCCGACCGCGATCCGAGCACACTCGGCCAGCGCCGCAGGATCATCGCCGCCGAGCTGCAGGGCGATCGGATGCTCGGCTCGATCGAAGCCGAGCAGGTGCTCGCGATCGCCGTTGAGCACGGCCGCGCAGGTGACCATCTCGGTGTAGAGCAGCGTGTGCGCGCTGATCAGTCGCATCAGCCGACGAAAGTGTCGGTCGCTGCGATCCATCATCGGTGCGACGCTGACCGGTCGTACGCGACCGCGTGGGGGCTCGCGGTGGGGAGCCATGGGGCGGGGAGGCTATCACCGGCGACCGTCGTGGCACACGGCGGTGATGGCGGTCGGCTCGCTACGAGTGGGGCGCTTTTGCAGGCGCGGCTGCGAACGCGGCGGCGCTCGCCCCGATCGAAGACCGTCGAAGACAGTTGGAAAGGCTCGCGCGCGCCGATAGACTCGGCCGTCCGCTGAGGTTCGACCAATGAACAAGCTCCGCACCGTGTTGGCCGCCGTCGTCCTTGCTCCGTTGCTTGCCGCCTGCGCGCCGTCGCCCGAGGACGTCTGCGATCACGTCATCGATCTGATGAAGAAGGATCTCGGCGACGAGGCCGACGCGCTGTCCGACGAGCAGGTCGAGAAGATTCGCACCGGCTGTGTGGAGGACGCACAGAAGGACAAGAAGGACAACCCCAAGGACTACGCCAAGCGGGCCAAGTGCGTGAAGGCGGCCAGCTCGCTCGACGATCTGCGCGAGTGCGAGAAGGCCGAAAAAGAAGCGAAGAAGTGAATTGCCCATGCTGCGCACGGGCGATTCACTTCCCTGATTTCGGGAGCGCCGTAGCCGGTCCCGCTCCCCGCCGTGGCAAGCCACGTCGGGGCCCCTCACCCCTGCTCGGCCCTGACGGGCCGCCTTCAGGGGACCGGCTCGGTCGTCGGCGGGGACCCGGTGCAGGTCCAGCGGAAGCCATCGAGCAGCACGACCGAGTCCTGCGCGCCGTCGGTCAGATCGAACACCGCGAGCACCAGCTGGACCGACTCGCCTGGCGCGAGGCCGAACGCGGTCGTCAGCCAGCGAGTCCCGGCGTGGCCCTCCATTGCAAAGCCGTCGAGCTCGTCGCTGGTGTAGTCGGTGAAGCCGGCGTTGACGGTGATCGGGTTGCCGAGCGCGTCGAACGAGACGTTGCCGGTCCAGCGCTCCGACTCGAGCCAGGCCACGAACATGTCATTGAAGCCGCCGCCGGCGAACAGCGGCCACTCGACCGACATGAACGCGAAGTCGAAGGCGAGCCCGTAGGTGTGGTCGGGCACGGTCAGGCCGATCCGCAGCTCGTTGTAGTCCCACACCTCGCAGCCGCCACCGCACGCGGACCACTGCTCGAACAGGGTGTTGGAGCAGTCGCCCTGACCGACGAGCGTGGGATCCTCGACGCAGGTGCGCTCCTCGTCGACCGGCTCGAAGGTGATCGGCGGCGGGAGCTGATCGGGGCCGATCGCGAAGTCGGTGCTGGGACAGAACTCGGGCTCGTCGCAGCCGAGCGCGGCCAGCTGCTCGTGGTCGAGCGCCAGCTGCTCGGCGATGCCGGTCGAGAGGACCAGAAATTTCTCACCCTCGCGCGGCTCGTAGGGGCCGAGCGGGCCGACCTGAACGGCTACGCCCTCGCTCGGGCCCGAGACGCCGCCAGCCGCCGGGGTGCCGTCGATGCAGTCGAGGCCGACGACCTGCAGCGGATCTTCAGTGCTCGAGTCGCAGCTGATCGGCGGCGGCGGCTCGCAGTCTCCGGCCGGGAAGTCGAGGCTCGGGAGATCGTCGGGCGGCTCACCGGTGACGTCGAGCTGCTCTTCGAACTCGCGCACGCCCACGACCGTCGAGACCTCGCACGCGCTCGCGCCCAAGCAGGCGAGCACCGCGATCCCGATCGCTCGAACATGCACGTGGATCAGTCTAGCGTTCCACGGCATCGCGAACCCGACGCGAGAGCGTACCGTTCGGCCAACGCTGCAGATAGGCGTCTGCGAGCGCTTCGGCGTCATCGGTGCGCCCGAGGGCCACGAGCGCGAGGATGGTGTAGCCGCGCCGCTCCTGAATCATCGCGCCGTTGGGGAACTGCTGCTCGGCCGCTTCCATGAGCGCGAGCGCCTTGGCGGGATCGCTGGCGAGCGCCTTGCGAGCGGCGTTGATCTGCGCGGCCTCGTCGGCGAGCGACGTCTCCGGATCATCAGGCTCGCTCGTCGACTTGGAAGGCTTCGAAATCGGCCGCGGAGGCTCGGGTGCGTCCAGAGTGGGGCTGTCCCCCTCGGACTGCGCGTGCGCAGTGCCGGCATCCCCGGCCCCGTCACGCACCTCCGCCTCCGCGACCGATTCGCGCGCGAGCGTGCCTGCAGGCACGTCGCGTGCGTCCGAGGAGCGAGGGACGGCCACCAGCTCCTCCTCGGTTCGAACTTTCGTGGCCGCATGTGCGGCCTGGGCCACCTCGTCGTGGCCGGGATCGGGATCTCGCAGATCACCGACCAGATCGGAGAGCAGATAGCCCAGACCCCCGATCAGCACGGCTGCGCCGAGAAACCACCCGAGCACGCGCAGACCGGAGATCGATCCGCCCGGCGGCACCGTGGTCGCGCCGTGAATCGCCTGTTGAAAGCGCTCGAATCCGGCGTCGACCGAGTAGGCGATGGGCGCATGCTGGCTCGCGATCTCGAGGTCGTGACGCAGACCCGGGTCCAGATCGGGATCGTCGAGCAGGCGAGTGGGCTCTTGGGTCAGGGGATCACTCATGACATCACCGTGGCGCGGCCGGAGGTGCGGAGCGGTCGACGCTCGCGCTCCGACAGGCGTGCGTGTGCTTCCTTGAACTGTTTGCGGGCCTTGTGCAGGCGCGAGTAGACCGTGCCGATTGGGATCTCGAAGGCGGCTGCGATCGATTGGCAGGGCTCACCCTCGAGCTCGAACAAGATGAAGATCGCCCGCCGCTCGGCATCGAGGCTGTCGAGTGCGGCCTGCACTCGATCGAGCGCCTCGCTGGTCTCGGCCGCACGGGCCGGGTCGATGTCGCGGCTGCTGGCATCGGTGATCGTGGCTTGATCGGGCTGCTCGCGGGATCGTCGTTGGCTGCGGCGGGCGACCGAGGCCACCCGAATGGCGATCTCCGCGAGCCAGGTGGTGGGACGGGCGCGCCCGTCCTCGATGAAGCCCCCACGCCGATGGGCGACCAGGAACACCTCCTGCACCAGATCATCGATCTCGCCCGGACCGGCCCCGAGGCGATGCAGGAAATTGGCCACGAACGCCGCGTGATCGCGGAACAACGCCGCCGCGTCATGGTGGCGCGGCTGGGGCCCTTCGGACATCCGGCTACTTCTATGTACCACGGGCCCGCATCCTTCATGGGCACGGTCAGAATTCGAAGCGCGGACCGACCGCGACCAGCACTCCGGCGACCGGAAACACCTCGCTGGCGAGCAGCTGGCCGGAGTCGCTGCGCACATCGAGGCGCGTGCGCTGGAACGGAAACACGCCCTCGACCCGCAGCTCGAGGGCCAGGGGCCCGACCAGGTGGACGGCGAGATCGACCCCGACCAGGCCCGCAAACCACGGTGTCGTCCGCCGAAAATTGCTCTCGAAGCCGTGCCCCTGCGAGACGGTCGCACCCCCGGCCACGCCGCCACACACCCGCAGCCGCACCTGCATCGGCTCGGTGCCCCAGCAGAGATCGACCCGTCCGGCGGCCAAGATCACCGAGGCTCGGCCGGAGTCGAGATCGAAGCGGGGCAGGTAGGTGGTCAGGGCCCCGAGTCGCACGTCGAAGTGGTCGCGCGGGCGAATGTCGAAGGACAGCAACCCGCCTGCGGAGAGACGTGGGGTGAGCCCGGCGAACAGACCTCCGGCTGCGGTCACGGCCAAGCCCGGCCCCGCGCGGCTCGGCGTCGGCTTGCGACGCTCACGAGGGAGGTCGCCCTCGCCGGGCTCCACTTGATCGACATCGACCGGGGTTGTGGTGGTCGTCTCGACGATGCCGAGCTCGCTCGCGAGCGTGTCGTCGAGCGCGATCGCGATGGCGAGCGCGACGACGGCGTGGAGGTCGGCGCAGTCGCTCGGCGCAGGATCGAAGCGGCGCTCGACCACCACCTCGTCACCGACCGCGACCTCGAACTCGAGCGCCTGCGCGTCGCTGTCCGAGCCGCGCACGCGGATGGTCACGCGCTCGTCCACGCGCGGCTCGTCGCGCCAGCTCTCGAGATCGCCGAGCAGGGTCGCATGGTCGAGGCAGGTCGCGCCTGGCTCGACGCTCAGCACCTCGGCCAGCGACGGCTCGGCGGCCATCTTCGGCGCGTGCGTCGAGCTCTCGGGTGGCGCCCACGCGAGCAGCACTGCCAACGCGAATCTCAAAAGTCTTCCTCGTCCTCCACCGGGGCCGCGCGGCTGGGGCTCGGGCTCGAATTGACCGTCGGCTCGGGCTCGGGCTCGAGCTCGAGGCTGCGCTCGAACGCGACGCCCGAGTCGGCGGCCGAGCTCGAGCGTCCGGGCTTGGGTCCCCAACCTGCTCGGTCACGATCGCCTCGCACCGCGAACAGCCGCCCCTCGGTCTCCGCTCGCGTGCGCCAGTCGTCGGTCGGCGGCACGCGTCGCGAGCCACACATCTCGTTGATCGCACAGCGACCGCAGTCGGGCTCGCTGGCCTGGCAGACGTGGCGGCCGTGCAGGATCAAGCGGTGGCTGATCCCGATCCAGCGCTCCTGCGGCAGCGCATCGCACAGCTGCTTCTCGATCGCCTCCGGGCTCGCGTTGGGTTTGACCAGGCCGAGCCGCTCACAGACCCGCGCCACGTGGGTGTCGACGACGATGCCGCTGGCGAGCCCGAACGCGATGCCGAGCACAAGGTTGGCGGTCTTGTGCGACGCGCCCGGCAGCGCGACCAGCTGCTCGTGCGTGCGCGGGACCTCGCCGTTGTGGCGCTCGGCGATCGCCTGCGCGCACTCGCGGATGGCCTTGGCCTTGTTGCGAAAGTAGCCGCTGCGCTTGACGACGACTTCGACCTCGTCCTGCGGCGCCTGAGCGAGGGCGAACGGCGTCGGCCAGCGGGCGAACAGCTCGGGTCGAATCTCGTTGATGACCGAGTCCTTGGCCTGCGCGCTGAGGATCGTGACGATCAAGAGCTGCCACGCGTCGTCATGATCGAGCTCGCAGGAGGGCTCGGGCAGCGCTGTGGTCAGACGATCGTCGACCTCGGTCAGCAGCGCTCCAGGGTTGCCGGTCGGACTCATGCGCCGAGTGTAGTTCGCTCGTCGATGCATTTTCTTGCTTGACGCTTCACGAGTGTGCGGCTAGTTTTCCGCCTCGTTGGAGTTGACCGTGACCACCCGTCTGCAACCGCTTCTACAACGCCTGCAAGCAGCGCTGCGCCAGCAGCAGCTGCAGCAGCGTTGATGATGCGCGTACGCTGATCCGGTGTGGTCCAATGGCAAAGGACGGCGGGCTCTGATCCCGCAGATCCAGGTTCGATTCCTGGCTCCGGGATTGCACACTCCGAGGTGGTGCAACGGTAGCATCCGGGCCTTTGACTCCCGTGATCCAGGTTCGAACCCTGGCCTCGGAATTCTCAACTCATCATTGAAGCACGCTCTGGAGGCCGTTTTCGGACGGACCAGAAACCATGTGCTCCTCATGTGCTCTGACGCCTTCGCTGGCGGAGGCGAATACCGCGGCCATACACGGCGGCGACACCGGAAGAGTCCGCTGTCTCTGCGCTCATGGTACGGCCCTCCGTCGGAGCGCAGGCCCTGTGGTGGTCGAGGGCAAAGCGCGCTAGGCTTGGGCCGTGCCTGGAGCCGAAGCAGCGGACAACTCCGCCCCCAACACGGAAGCCGAAGAGGCCGAGCGGCGACGTCTGCTCGCAGCAATCGAGGCCGGCTTGGCAGATGCGGACGCGGACCGGGTTCGCCCTCACGCCGAGGTTGTTGCCCGGATGCGCGCGAGGTTCAGCGGACAGGCTAAGTGACTCCCAAGCCGTTGGTCTGGACCGATCGGGCGACCGCGGATCTGGAAGAGATTGGTGAGTACATCGCATTGGATGATCCGGTGGCGGCTGAGCGATGGATCGAGCTACTCCTGGCCACGGCTCAGCGGGCTGGCGAGCTGCCTTTTTCTGGACGCCGGGTGCCCGAGCTCGGACGTGATGACATCCGCGAGGTGCTTAGGCGCAGCTACCGGATCATCTACCGGATTCTCGACGACCGGGTGGAAGTCTTGACGGTCTTCGAAGGTCATCGCCGTCTTCCGGGCGATCTACTGGACCACTGACGACAGCGCTCCATGTGCCCCCTGCGGATTTAAGCTAGATCGGTGCGGTGACCGAGCGCCTCGCCGAGTTGCAACCGCTGCTCGATCAGCCGCCGTCGGTGTCTGCGTTCGAGCAGATCCTCGCGCGGCTGGATGACTGGCCCGCGCCCGAGCTCGAGGCCGTCATCGCCCATGTGGAGGCGGCCTTGCAGCGCTGGCCGGATGAGGCTCGTTGCGCGGGCGAGCAGCTGCTGAGCGAAGGGCCCGACGGCGCGGTGCGAGTGAAGGCGTACGCGGTGTTGGTGCGCAGGCTCGAGTTCGAGCCGAGCCACGCGGGGTGTGAGCCGTGGCTGATCGTGCTGATCGCCCGCGCGCCGGAGCTGCGCAACCTGACGATCTTGAACCTGCCGTGTGAAGACGTCGAGGGCGTGGGGGCGGAGGCGATCGCGAGCTCGACCACGCTGAGCAAGCTGAAGCAGCTGCGCCTGGGCGACCGCATCGATGATGGCGGTCTGTGTGCGATCGCGAACTCGACCGCATTTCCCCAGCTCGAGCTTTTGGAGCTGCGAGGCTGGATCAGCGACGACGAGACCGCGGAGGTGCTCGCCAACTCTCCGCTGATGACCAAGCTCGTCGCGCTGAATCTCGAGGACGACGGGCTGAGCGAGGACGGCTATCGGGCGCTCGCCGAGTCGCCCTTCATCCCGGCTTTCCTAGCTCCCACGACCGCCTCAGTTTGAGCCGCGGGCGGCCGCTTCGCGGCCGTTCGCTCTCTTGGCGAGCGAAGCGGATCGGCACGTAGTTTCTGGCCGCACGTGGTGACCCCCTTCGGGGGTCTGGCTCAGCCCAGTGACCGGCATTGGGTTAGTCAGGTTTAATCAGGCATCCGCACGCCGGTGAGCTCCTCCGACAGCGCCCACAAGCGCGCGGCCGCCTCGCGGTCGTGCGCCTTGGCGGTCGCGGTGACGCGCCTCGGCGAGCCCTTCATCTCCATCATGCCGCCGGGCCCGAAGTACTCGCCGCCACGCACGTCGGCTGCAGTCGCGGCGTAGAGGGAGGGCAGGGCCCCGCCCGCTGCATCTTGGGCCACGGTTCGGTTGCCGATCGTGAAGATGCGCTCGGCCAGGCTCGCGCCGCGCATCCGCGGGCCGGCGGCCTGCAGGTTGGTCGCGGCGTAGCCGGGATGCGACGCGAGCGAAAGCATCGAGCTGCCGCGGGCTTCGAGCCGACGCTGCAGCTCGAACCCGAACAACAAGTTGGCGAGCTTGCTCTGGCAGTACGCCGGCCAGCGCCGATAGCCGCGCTCCCACGATAGATCGTCGAAGCGGATGCTGCCGCCCTTGTGCATCAAGCTCGAGACCGTGACCACGCGCGCGCCCTCGCTCGCGAGCAGGCGATCGAGCAGCAGCCCGGTCAGCGCGAAGTGGCCGAGGTGGTTGGTGCCGATCTGCATCTCGAAGCCGTCGGCGGTCTTCGAGTAGGGCAGCGCCATCACACCCGCGTTGTTGATCAGCAGATCGAGCTTGGCATGGCTCGCGCGCACGCCCTCGGCGAAGCTGCGGATCGACGCGAGGCTCGACAGATCGAGCGTGCGCAGCTCGAGCCGCGCGGGCGCGATGCCGTCGTTGATCAGTTCGTCGACCGCGGCCTTGGCCTTGTCTGCGCTGCGGCAAGCCATGATCACCGTGGCGCCCTTGCGAGCCAGCGCGCGGGTGGTCTCGAGCCCGAGCCCGCTGTTGGCTCCGGTGACGATCGCCAGCTTGTCGCTCAGATCGGGGATGTCGGCGGCGGTCCACTTGGACATGCCGCGTTCGATAGCACGGCTACTCGATGGGCTGACGACCGGCGTCCAAACCCGCCGCGATGCCAAGCTGCGCCTGCGCCCGCCGTCCGCGCTCGCGCAGGGTCAGCAGCCAGTGGGCGGTCATGCTCGCAACCTCGTCGGCGAAGCGCCGGACGTCGTCGTCGATCGGCCGCGCGTCGAACAGCACGGTCTCCTCCATCAGGCGAAAGCTGATCGCGTTGACCTCGGCTCGCAGCACGTGGCCGAGCTGCTCGACATCGATGGCGTTGCGGCGCGCGAGCTCGTCGAGCGAGACCGCCAAGCCGGCCATCGCTCGATCGACGAAGATCTCGCGGTTGAGTCGACCGAAGCGCGGGTTGATCCGCGAGACCGCGAACACGAAGCGGATGAAGGTCGGGTGCGAGCTGTCCTGGTAGAGCCGCAGCACGTGGTCGCGCAGCAGTCCGGGCACTTGCTCGAGCGGGCCGAGCAGGTTGGGCGTGCCTTCGAACATGCGACCCGAGTAGGCCTCGATGATCTGCTCGACCAGCTCGTCCTTGCTCGCGAAGTAGTGGTAGAGGCTCGGCTGGCTGATGCCGAGGCGCTTGGCGAGGTCGCGCAGCGACGCGCCGTGGTAGCCGTGCTCCGCCATCAACTCCAGCGCTTCGGCGAGGATCTCCGCCCGACGATCGGCGGTTCGCCGCGAGCGGCTACGCAGGGTGTCCACGCGACCACGTTACCTGTGGCGGATTGCGCGGCAATGAAGCTATCGGACGATAGATGTCATCTCCATGAAATCGTTGGAAATTACCATGAAACGCAATCTGTGCGCTCGACGCCCTATCGAACGATAGCTAAGCCTCCTACACGAGACAGGAGGCTTCGATGAACGCTCGTTGTCCGCATTGCGGCGAGTTGAACAAGACCCCGAGCCGACTGCTGCGCCTGACGGCGGTGGCCGGGGCGTGGGCGGTGATCCTGGCGATGTTGATCGGCCTGAGCTTGGCCTCGCTGTTCGCAGTGCCGATCGTGCCGATTGTGATCATCGCAGGCGCGGCGCTGGTGACGAGCGCACACCATTACGCGTTTGGTGATCGTCTCTGTGTGCAGTGTGGTCGAGCCTATGAGGTCGACGGCGAATACGTAGAGCCGGTCGCGGTGGAACCCGCGCCGGCTCGTGTGCTCGTGCAAGCCCCAGCGAAGGCTTAGCTAGCTTCGGCGGCGACGGACCAGGCCGAGCAGCGCCAGGGTCGCGAGGCCGAGCGCGAGACCGCCACGGGTGTCTTGCTCATCGATCGAGCAGGTGCACCCGCCAGTGCCGAGGCCGGAGATCTTGGCCTTCGTCTGAGTGTTGTGGGCGGCGAGCAGCTTGTCGATCTCCTCGGTGTTGTCGACGAGGTTCACGAGCGGCGCGTTGTCGGCCATCGCCTCCTGATCGACGTCCTCCTCCCACGGCATCTCGTCGCCGAAGTCGGGCCAAGTCAGGTTATTGCCGTCGGGGAACAGCACCTCGCGCCCGTCGGGCAGCACCACGCTCGCGCTGCCGTCACAGTGGGTGATCTGGTTGGCGAAGCGGATGTTGGGCACGTCGTCGAGCGAGGCGTTGATGCGGAAGATCGGATCGTCGTTCATCTCGCTCGGCGAGATGGTCGTGTACATCCGCGTCAGGTACGGGTTGTCGTTGAGCAGCGCGACCGCCTGCTTGGCCGGGGCGAACATCCGCTCCTCGAGCATCGAGGCGAACAGCGGGGCGCTCCAGACGTCGAGGTCGATCTGATCCTGGTAGCAGCTCAGGCAGTCGTAGAACAGGTTGGCGTCGACACCCTCGGGCACCGGGATCAGGTTGTTGAGGATGCCCTCGAGCAGCGGGTGGTTGAACGTGCAGTTCACATCCCACTCGGTGTCGCAGTTCAGCAGGCCCTGATTCTCGAGCTCCTCGATCACGCCGACCGGGCTGTCGACGAAGGCCTCGAACGGGGTCGCGTTCCACTGCTCCTGGAAGATGGTCCAGCTCGGCACCACGCCGCTCGGACCCGCGTACTCGGTCACGAACGCGTTGCCGTTGGCCTCCTGGGCGTCGACGGCCATCGAGATGACCTCTTTGTAGTTGCTGGCGTTGTTGAACCAGTCGAGCTTGAGCGGGTTGACCAGCACGTGCCGGTAGTTGACCGGGACCACGCGCGCGTCCTGCAGGAAGAACACGCGGATCTCCATGTCCTCGACCGCGGCGATCCGAGTCAGGCGGATCGGCACGCACGGCTCGACGCCGGCGTAGCGGATCACGATCGGGTGGATCTCGTCGACCCCGGCCCGGTTGCTGAGCTTCATGGCCACGAACAGGAAGTCGTCGTTGAGGTACGACTCGATGATCGGCTCGGCCGCGGGGTCTTGCTGGTAGCCGTTCTCGCCGAGCCAGGTCATGACGCCTTCGACGGTCCCGCCGTCGAGCACCGCGACCTCGAACGCGCCGACGGTGGTGTTGAGCACGACCTCGGGCGCACCGTTGTCGGGATCGCCTTCGCCTCCGTCGCTGCCACTGCCACCTTCACCCGCGGCGCCGGTCAGGCCGTCTTGTCCGTCGTCGCTGCCGTCGCCGCAGAAATCGGTCTGCTGGGTGAGGCCGTAGCTCGGCACCGAGGCGTTGAGCACCGCGTCGAAGAACAGCTGCGAGCCGACCTCGAACTCCGGCACCGCGAGCACCGGGATCACCCACGCGAATTGCTCGGCGCCCGAGTCGGGGTTGTATTGGATCTGGATGTGGGCTTCGACCGAGTTGGCGCCGATGTGAAAGAGGATGTTCTCGCCGGTCTGGTCGACAGGCATCGCCGTCGGGCCGCTGTCACAGAAGGTCCCGCCGCAGGCTTGTGCGGTCGAGGGGGCGAGCAGCGGAGCGGTGAAGGCGAGCGCAGCGACCAAGGAAGGCAAGGACAAGAGTTGAAGTGAGCGATGCATTGGGGGAGCTCTCTTTCGACGTCAGGTAGGTGCCAGCGGAGCCTGCATCGATCATGCAGATCGGACCGCGGTCCTGGCAAATCAAACACGCCCGCCCGGAAGACCGGACGGGCGTGTACCTTGGAGCGGGATCGCTCGATCAGCCGTGTGCGACGGGGAGGGGGATGTCGCCCTCACGCTCGATGCCCGCGCGGGCCTGCTGCTCGGAACCGCTGTTCTCGACGGCCGGGGCGACGTTTGCCACGGCGAGCGCGGTGAGGAGGGTGGCCAGCGAAAGGAGGGCGATGCGGCTGCGGCTGTTCATGGCGGGGCTCTCGATTCGGACTTCGCCAGGGATGTGCCGGGGCTGCGACGTTTCGATCATGGGGCGAAGTGCCCATTCGAAAAATTTCCCAAAATTGGCGGGCGCAGGTTTCGCCGATCCGAAGATCAGAATCCAAACAGGTAGGCGAGCTTGATGAACAGCACGTCCTCGTGCCGCGAGCCGTTGGCGACCAGGTTCGTGAACGCGCTCGCGGCCGCGTAGCGGACCACTTCGCCGGACTCGGACAGCGCGCTGCGGTGGGTGTAGGCGACGAACAGGAAGCTGCCCGGCAGGTACTCCCAGCGCAGGATCGAGTTGGACACGAGGCTGGTCAGCCCCTGATCGACGACGCCGAACCATGGATCGGCCGCGGTCGCGACCAGCACGTCGGGCGCCCGCAGCTCGAAGAACTCGTAGTGGTGGGCGACGAGATAGAAGAGCTGGTTGAAGCTGGTCAGCGACAGCGTCGGCGTGATCGCCAGCGTGAGCCGCAGGTTGGCGTTGGTGGTGAGGATCTCGGCGCGAGCGAAGATCGGCATCTCGTCGGCGTCGCGCTCGGCCACCCAGCGCGGCCGGCCGAAGCTCCCGTTCCACGCGCCGCCGAAGATGATCTGCAGGCGATCGATCGGGCGAAACTCGAGATCGAGGAACACGTCGGGCCCGGGCCGGCCGTTCTGCTCGCCGTAGTTGGAGCCGATGCTGGCCGTCACTCGCTTGTTGCGAGGCGTCCACATGCGCGCGCCGACCCACCAGTGGATCGGCACCTCGTAGGGGATGTTGCCGCGGGTCTCGAACAGATCGAGCTGCGGCAGGTGACCGCCCGCGAACACGCGGAAGCGCCAGAGCCCGAGCGTCTCGAGCGTCCAGTTGGTCATCATGAACTTCTCGGTCAGCTGCCCGGCGAAGCTCGACGCGACCGCCAGATCGACGCTGGCCGAGAGCTCGCGGATGTTGCCGATCGGCCTGGCGTTGAAGACCGCGAGCCCGGTCCCGCCGCGCCCGTAGTTGGTCTCGGTCATGAACCCGAGGTCGCTGAAGTTGGCGTGCGGCGTGAGGAACTCGCCCGATAGATTCCAGCTGGTGCGCTTGCCCGAGCGCGTCCAGCTGGCGCTGCCGCCCATGCCCGAGCGCTCGCCGTCGTGCGTGGCGATCACCTGCGCGCCGTGGATCCAGCGCTTGCGAAAATTGATGTTGTAGTCGAAGCCGCCGGTGGTGGCCTCGGCCCCGTCGCCGAGCCGCGCGGCGTTGGTCACGATCCCGCCGACCCAGGTCTGCGGATCGAAGTGCCGACGCAGACGCAGCACCGACCAGCCCGCGTAGGGATCGACCGGCACGCGCTGCTCGAGGCCGTCGGTGAAGCGCTGTGTGCCCCACGTGGGGCCGGTCGCGGCCGTGAGCACGCCGAGCACCCAGCCGGGCGCGATCTGGCCGGTCAGGCGCACCGAGCCGAGCACGCGCGAGAATGGGTCGAGCTGGTAGAGCTCGCCGCGTTCGTCGTCGCCGGCGATCCGCCGCGTGGTCGTCTGCGCGTCGTTGGGGTTGGGCGCTGCACCGACGCGCCGCGAGTAGAACAGCGGGAACCGAGTCTCGAAGATCTCCTTGGACTCCAAGAAGAAGCGGCGCTTCTCCGGGAAGTAGACCTCGAAGGGCGAGAGGTTGAGCACCGCCGCGTCGACCTCGGCCTGACCGAAGTCGGGGTTGACCGCGACGTCGAGCGTCAGATCACCGGTGATGCCGTACTTGAGATCGAAGCCGGCGTTGGGCAGCGCTCGCCATGATTGATCGAGGCTGTCGGGCGGCCGCTGCAAGAGAAACCGGCCCGAGACGAAGGGCTGCAGCTCGAGGTTGAGGCCGCCCTCGATGTCCTCGATGCCGTACCAGTCGATCGCCTCGGACACGCGCGCGGGCACGCCTTGCGGGGCGAAGCTGAGGCGGTCGGTCTCCTGCTGATCGTTGACGACGCGGACGAAGTTGAGGCCGATCGTGTGCGAGGCGCTTCGCTCGAACCGAAGCGTCGACCACGGCACGAAGATCTCGGCGGTCCAGCCCTCGGCGGTCTCGACCGCGCCGGAGCGCCAGACCCCGTCCCACAGCAGCTCCTCGCTGGTGTCGCGAAACAGCTGGCCGTCGAAGATCGCCCCCGACGGCGAGACCCCGAACACGTAGCCGGTGGTGTCGTCGCCGTTCGAGTCGATCTCGATCTGCACGTAGTCCGAGGGCACGATCTGATCGCGCTGGAAGAACGGCGCGATCACGTCGCCGTGGTGCTCATGGCAGACGAACGCGAAGTACAGACCGTCGGCCCCGTACGCGGCGCGGATCTCGGTCGGGTGCGTGGCCGCGGCCCCGAACACCGGCGCGCGCTGGATCAGCTCGGGCATCAACGGCAGCTGCATCCACTCGGGCTCGTCGAGCTTGCCGTCGATCGTGATCGCCTCGCTGTCGATCCGCGTGGCCCGAATTCGCATGCCGCGGCGATCGTGGTCGGACACGTCGCGGGCTTGTCCGCGCTCGTCGGGCTCGATCGCCGGCTGCGTGACGATCGGCTCGGGCGGCTCGAGCTCGCCAACACCGGCTCGCGCGAGGCTCGGCGCCAGCAGCCACGCCGCGCACACCGACATGGTCTTCACGCCCGCGGCACCGGGCCGAATTCGGACGAGTCCTCGCACGCGCGCCCGGAAGGTAACCTTATTTGTCAGGCCTTCGCGCGACGCAGGGCGACCAAGGTCCCGCAGCCGCCGTTCTCCTCGATTCGCGCGCGAGAGCTGCGGCGCACGTCGAGCCCCTCGGCGCACATGCGCTCGTAGACCTCGACGTAGCGCTCGTCGGACACCTGGCGCTGCGTGGACGTGGGCACCGGGTTGTAGCGATAGAGGTGGACCTTGAGCTCGAGCGGCTTGGCGCGCTCGAGGAAGGCGTCGATCTCCTCGTCGTCGTCGTTGAGGTCGGCGAGCAGCAGGTACGCGAGCGCGAGCTTGCGACGGCGCGAGCTGGACAGCCGCGGGACCTGCTCGCGCAGCAGCGCGAACAAGGGATCGAGCGCCGGACCGCGCGGGACCGTGCGCGCGCGCGTGGGCTCGCGGCCGGCGTGGATCGACACGCTGATGCCGTTGTGCGGCGGTGCGTCGGGCCCGAGCCACGCCTCCAGCTTGCGCAGCGGACCGCCCGACGTCGTGATGCTGGCGGGGGTCCCTCGCGCGCGACACCAATGGGCGAACTGGACCACCGCCGGGTTGTGGAGCGGCTCACCGACGCCCGACACGGTCACGCGTGCGACCGATCGTTCGAGCGACGCCTCGACGCGCTCGACCTGACCGATCAGTTCATCGAGCTCGAGGTTGCGGGCCAGCCCGTTCGCGCCCGAGGCACAAAATGGACAGCCCACGGCGCAACCAACCTGCGAGGACACGCACAGCGAGTCGCCGCGGTAGAGCACGGTCTCCACGCTCGCTTCGTCGGCGAGCGCGACGACGTAGCGAAGGTTGGCCGTGCGGTGCTCCTCGAGGATCCGGATCACGTCCGCGACGTAGCGAAATCGCCTCCGGCGATCCAGTCCCCGTGCGTGCGATGGCGTCGGCCCGAGCTGCATTTGCGGTCCCAGCGCCCAAGAAATGCGCGAAGATGGTCAGTAGACGACGTTCCTCCGACCCCGCCCAGCGCGCAATCTTTCGTGACGGATTCGGCAGCCAGCGACACTACCGTTTTCGAAGTGCAAGGGACCACGACGAGGCAATCCAGCGAAGACTCGGTCGCGGATCCGCGCGCCGTCAAGGCGAGGCTTTTCGGCGACGAGGAGGGCGATCGACTGCACAAGCAGCTGCTGAAGGCGAGGTTGCTTCGTCATCTGCAGCAGCCAACCGGTGGCGCGGACACCCACGAAGATGGCGCGACCGAGCCGATCGCTCGGCAGCTGCCGGAGTCGCCGGTTCGCATCGGCCGCTACGCGGTGCTGCGCAAGCTCGGCCACGGCGGCATGGGTGTGGTCTACGTCGCGTACGACGAGGACCTCGATCGCAAGGTCGCGATCAAGCTGCTGCACGGCGAGCTGTCCAAGGACGATCGCGGTCGCGTGCGAATGCTGCGAGAGGCGCAGGCGCTCGCTCGGCTCTCGCACCCCAACGTCGTGCAGGTGCACGAGGTCGGTCAGTGGTCGGATCACGACTACGTGGCGATGGAGTACGTCGACGGGCAGACGCTCGATCGATGGTTGGCCGAGCGCCCACGCAGCTGGCAGGAGGTGCTCGAGGTCCTCATCCAGGCCGGGCGCGGGCTCGAGGCTGCGCACGCGGCCGAGCTGGTGCATCGCGACTTCAAGCCGGCGAACCTGCTGATCGGTCGAGACGGGCGCGCGCGCGTGGTCGACTTCGGGCTCGCGCGAGCGACCAACGAAGCGGACGCGGTGCTGGCGAAGCTATCCAGCGAGGCGGTCGCGACCACCGAGCACGACATGCCCGAGGCCGGGCCGACCGGTCACGATCTCGCCAGCAGCACCGCGGCCAACAGCGCGTTCAGCAAGCTGCTCACGGTCACGGGCGCGGTGCTCGGGACCCCGGCCTACATGGCGCCGGAGCAGCACCTCGGCCAGCTCGCCAACGCGCTGAGCGATCAGTTCAGCTTCTGCGTGGTCTTGTATGAGGCGCTCTACGGCGAGCGGCCGTTCAAGGGCAGCAGTCGGACCGAGTACGCGGTGCACGTCACCGAAGGCAAGTTCGCGCCGACGCCCGCCAGCGCTGGCGTGCCGCTGTGGCTGCGCAAGGTGGTGATGCGTGGGCTCGCGGTCCGACCCGAGCAGCGCTGGCCGTCGATGACGGTGCTGCTGGCCGAGCTCGGCCGCGATCGCACGCGAAACTGGCGAAGTGCCGTTGCCGCGGGCGGCGTGCTGGTGGCGTTCGGGCTCGCGCTGTTGCTCGGCGCCGACGAGCCCAAGCTCTGCGAGGCGGACCCGGCCTCGGTCGCCGACACCTGGGGCGCCGAGCAGCGCGAGGCCGTGCGCGTCGCGTTCGACAAGACGGGTTTGGCGGAGGCTGGCGAAGTGCTCGCGCACACCGTGCAGAACCTGGACGACTACGCGGAGGCGCTGGTCGACGCGCGGGCGCAGACCTGCGAGGCGCGGTGGATCGATCGTAGCCAGACCGACGCGCAGATGGAGCTGCGCCACGCGTGCCTCGAGCAGCGCGAGCGCGAGCTCGCGGCGGTCGTCGAGGTGTTGGCCGACGCCGACCGCGACGTCGTGCTGCACTCGCCCGAGCTGATCGCCGGGCTCGGCGACGTTGGGCTGTGTGGGCGCGTCGATCTGCTCGAGGCCGGCACGCCCGCGCCGAAGGACGCGGCCGCGGTCGAGCGCATCGCGGAGGTCCGGCGGATGATCGCCGACGCCCACGCCGCGCGCCACGTCGGACGCATCGCCGAGGCCAAGGCGCTGACGCAGTCGTGCATTCGTGCGGCAGAGCGGGTCGGGTTCGAGCCGTTGAAGGGCGCCGTCCATCACCTGGCCGCTCGCAACGCGCGGCTCGAGCGGGACTTCGCCGGGGCTCGATCGCACCTGCTCGAGGCGCTGGAGATCGCGGAGCGCAATCACAATCCCTGGCTCGCGCTCGAGGTGTGGCTCGAGCTCGCGCTCATCGCTGCAGAGACCGGCGCGAATCCGGACGAGGCGCTGGAGTTCCGGCTCGCCGAGGTCGCGATCGAAGAGGTCGGGCGGACTCCCGGGTACGTGGCGGTGCTCAACCTCGCTCGCGGCGTGGCGCATCGATCCGCCGGACGTCACGAGGAAGCGCTGCAGGCCTTCAACGTGGCGCTCGATGCTCATGAGGGTGAGTGGCTGGGCAGCACGATCGCTTCCGACACCTTGGTGGCGCGCGCGGCCTCGCTGGCGACGCTCGGCAGGATGGACGAGGCACGCGCCGATCTCGAACGGATCGTGGCGACCCGTGGCAGCCGCAATCGCGCGCAGCTCGACGCGCTGTTCGAGCTCGCGGTGTTGCAGGCCGAGGCCGGCAAGCTCGATCGGGCGGAGCGTGACATGAGCGAGGCCCTGCGTGGGTACGCGGCGTTGTTCGGGCCCCGCTACGACTCGATCGCGCACGGTCACCTCGCGCTGGCAAAATTCTCGCTGCTCGACGATGACGTGAAAGCTGCAGCCGCGGAGATCGAGCTGGCGCTCGCGATCCTCGACGAAAATCACCCGGATCACGGCTGGGCGCTCGACGGTCGCGCTGCGGTCGAGCTGCAGCGAAACGAGCCCGCGCTGGCCGAGCAGACGCTGCGTGCAGCGATCGCCCTGCAGGAGCGCACGGGCCCGCACGATGAAGCGAGGCTCGCCTATCTGGGGGCACGGCTCGGCACCGCGCTGAGCGAGGCTGGGAAACTGGACGAAGCTGCGGTCGAGCTGGATCGTGCAATTGCGCATTACCAGCGGCCTGAGAGCGAAGCGCCGCTCGACCTCGCCAGCGTGTTGCTCGCTCGCAGCAAGGTGCATGTCGCTCAAGGCGCGCCGAGCTTGGCGCTCGGCTTGCTCGAGCGAGCACTCGAGCTCACTCCCGCGAGCTGCGGCAATCTCTCGCTCGCGGGCAAGGTGCGGCTGACTCTGGCCGAGACCCTGAATACCCTCCACATGCGCGTGGAGGACCAACGCACCCTCGCGGCCGAGGCCGCGGAGATGCTGGGAAAGTTCTCGGTTGACGCCGAGTTGGTCGCACGCGCGCGCGAGCTGAGCCAAGCGCACGGAATGCTGAAACACGAATAGTCGCAAAACACGGTAGGACCAACGATGACGTACAATTTCTACAATGATCCCACCCCGGCGATGCAGGCCGAGATTGATCCGACCGGCGGCCTGAACTTGACCGAAGGGTCGCCACAGGTCGAGTTGATCACGTCGGAATACTCCGGCAGCACCGTGTCCGTGTCGATCGTCCCTCCGACTGGTTGGTCGCTCGACTATGTCGAGTGGAGCGGTGGCGGCTCGGGAACCATCACGGTTCCGCCGGTCGGCACCGAGCACACCCATGCGTTCACTTACGGGATTTCACAAAACGGGACCCGCATGAGCGACGGCGGCGACTTCAAGATCAAGAATCAGGGCAACGGTGGCGGCAGCGGTGGCACGGGTGGCGGCAGCGGGGGTGGCAGCGGCGGCGGCGGCTGAGCGGCTCAGGGGCGGGGCGGCGGAGCCCCTTGGGCGTCGCCGCCCGTATGGATCGAGCGCACCCACTGCTCGAGATCCTCGAGCGTGCTGGCCAGCTCCTCGGCGCTCTTCGCCAGGCTCCGCATCTTCCGTTCGAGCAGCTGCTTGCCCTTGCGTAGGCGACTGCGCACGGTGTTCTCGGGCAGGTCGACGATCTCGGCGATCGCAGAGCCGGGCAGCTCCTCCCAGTAATAGAGCTCGAGCACGACCTGGTAATCGAGCGGGATTCGACGCAGCGACTCGAGCAGCAGCTGGTGCTCGCGTCGCTCGCGATAGAGCGTGCTCGGGCCCGGGGCCAGATCGCACGCGCTGACCTCGGTCCACTCGAAGCGGGCGGACTCGCGGCGGCGCGTACGAAAGTGGGCGCGCAGGACATTGTTGGCGATCGCAAACAAATACGTGCGGAACGTCGAGTCTCGGCGGAATCGGTCGCGGCTCTCGAGGCAGGCCGTGAAGGTCTGCTGGACGAGGTCGTCGTGGCCATCGAGGACCTTGTTGCGGAAGAAGCGATCGACGGCGTCGTAGTGGCGCTCGAACAGCTCACCCGCGGCCTGAGCGTCGCCGCGTGTCCACGCGTCGAACAGCTCGAGGTCGGTCATCGAGAGGTGGCCGGCACTCACGGACGCAAAGCTATCACGGGTGAGCGCAGCGGGCGTCCGACGTTGTCGCTGCGCTCAGCGCACTCGCATCTTCGCGTGGTCGCGCGCCAAGCTCGGACACCAAATGTACGAGGTCGCGCGGCGCCCACGGCTTCTGCAGCACTGCGTCGACGCCGAGCGCTTGCAGTCGACGCGAGC
Source organism: Enhygromyxa sp. (assembly GCA_035538075.1). Lineage (GTDB taxonomy): Bacteria > Myxococcota_A > Polyangia > Nannocystales > Nannocystaceae > Plesiocystis. The sequence continues at coordinate 502 of DATLLB010000795.1, read as the reverse complement.
CCGCGTCGTCGGAGTAGCCACTGCTGATGATCGCCGGGACATCGGGGCGGCGACGGCGAATTTCGGCGAGTAGCTCGAGGCCATCGAGGCCCGGCATGGTCCGATCGAGCACGACCAGATCGATGTCGGGCCCGTTGGCCTCGAATACGCGCAGGCCGTCATCACCATCGCGCGCGAGCAGAGTCTTGTGCCCAGCACGCTCGAGCACTTCGCCGGCCAGCTCGCGCACCATCTCTTCGTCGTCGACGATCAACACATAGCCGGGACCTTCGGCGCGGCGGCGGACGGTGCGACGCGCGGGACCCTGCAGTCCGGCCGGATTGGTGGCCGTCCGCAGGCGGATGCGCGGGCGCGGGGCGTCGGCTTCCTGCTCGGCGGCGGCGAGCGTCTCGGGGTCGGGGCAGGGCAGCATCACGCGAAAGCGCGTGCCGGTGCCGATGGTGCTGTCGACCTGAATGTCACCGCGGTGACTTCGAACGATCCCGAGCACGGCCGCGAGCCC
>DATLLB010000794.1:0-21088 GCA_035538075.1 Enhygromyxa sp. | reverse complement strand
GCTGGGCGCCTGACAGCCAGCCAGTGCTCGACAACCTGGTGCCGGTCCCTGATCTCGGCTTTGAGGAGAAGGGTCCCGCCTCGGGTCCGTTCGCCAACACGGCCAATCGCAAGGTCGATGAGCGCGACGAGGACGACGATCGCAGCAACGACGAGTGGGTCGGCAACGCCAACGAGAACTGGGCGCCGGACTGCGTCTCGTGGGGCACCGGCGAGCGCAACGCCGCCGAGTGGCCGGTCAACGGGCCAGCCTCCGAGGCCCAACCGGCGCCCGGCTTTCGGCTCAGCCCCCAGGTCGTGCGCGTGACCTTGCTGGCCAAGCCCGACACCATCGCTGGCGGCTCGGACGTCGCCGACGATCCACTCTACAATCAGTTGGTTGCCATCGAAGATCGCCCAACCATGGACTCGGCGGTCGGCAATCGTGAGTATCAAACGCTGACCGAGCGCTTCAGCGTTCGCAACTCGCATTGGCGCGACCCCGCGCTGAAGTGATGACTGTTCGGAGGATCGACATGCATTCTCTCCAGCCAAGTGTCATTCGCAGGCGCCAGCGCGGCGCGACCATGGTCAGCGTGATGCTGTTGACGGTCTCGCTGTTGACGGTCGCGGTGCTGGTCGTGCGCTCCTCCAATCGCGAGGTCTCGCAGGCCAACGCCTTGGTCGCGCGCGAGCGAGCGCTGATGGCCGCACAGGCGACCATCGAGCTCGGCGCGGCGCAATACCGGCAGGCGATCAACGTCGCGGGGAGCCCGTCGGTGGTCATCAATCCGGCGCTGGCTGGCTACAACAACCCCGGCGACGCGAGCGTGTGCAGCTCGGTGTTCACGGACTGCATCCCCGGTGGCAACGGCGACGCCAACGTGCCCGCGACCGGACAGAAGAACCGCTGGGTGACGGGCAAGTCCGACTGCGCCGGTCGTCCGTGCATGCGTCAGGGCGCGATCGCGTTCCTGCCCGACTCGCAGAACGTGCCGACCAACTGGACGCAGGTGCCGCTCCGCAACTTGCTCGAGGGGGCCGACCCCGAGGCGGTCGTGAGCCTGTGGATCCGCAACAACTCCGCCGACGCGATCGATACCGGTGAGACGAGCAGCGGCTCGTGGACGACCGACAGCGACGGCCGCGTGGTGCTGACCGCGATGGCCACGGTCCGCAACACCACGATCGCGATCGAGCAAGAGTTCGCGCTCGCGCCCGGCTCCGGCAAGCAAGCCTGGTCGATGGCCTCGCCCGACGTCGGCTACGGCGGCGGGCACAACAACGACAACGTCATGGCCGACGTGTGTGTCGAGAATTTCCTTGGCTACGAGTGAGGAGCAACGCCATGCGTACTGCAATCACCAACAAGCAGTGGGTGCTGCGGCTGCTCGGGGTCGCGTTGTTGCTGTTCGGCGTGCTCGGTCACGCCGAGCGAGCCGACGCGCGCCTCGATCCATTCTACATCGTGCATGGGCATAGCTACGGCAAGCTCAAGCCGCGCATCCTGTTCGTGGTCGATAGCTCGGCGACCATGCGCTACGAGCAGCCGTGGCCGGATGTCGGCTGCGATTGGGGCGAGTGCGAGACCTGGAATGACGATCAGAGCCGGGTCCACGCGGCGCGCTACGTGATCAACATGGTCACCGAGGCGGCGTCGGACGAGGCCGACTTCGCGTTGATGACCTTCGGTCAGGCGCCGCTGCCAAAGTCGGCGGACGAGGTGCCGGCGCCGTGCCTCTCGCTCGACAAGACCCAGAAGTGGCGCTTCGTGTGGGTGACGAGCTCGAACGCGCCGAGCTATGTGAAGAAGATCGCCGGCAAGTGGCAGGTCGTGCAGGCGACCAGCAACATCGCCAATCCGTTCGGCACGCAGGGCACCTGGCTGCTGTGTGGCGACAACAAGCTGTTCCCGTACCTGCGCCACGACAACCTCGGGAGCTTCGCGCTGCCCGACGACTCGGACGCCGCGCTGCCCGACGTGCCGCTCTATAAGGCCAGCGGCACGCAGGCGGGCTTCGCCAACGCGGTCAACCGCACGCGCAAGGTCCAGTGGTTCCCGCGCTACATCGGTCGGCGCGGCAACCTCGACTGCGGCGACCAGAACCAGGCGGCGATCGTGCACGGCTCGTACGGCGACTACGGCAGCACCGACGCCGACCGAACCACGCAGGTGTGCGGCCGCGACTTCTACTACTGGCCCTACGTCGACGGCTTCCCCGGCTACTCGTGGCACACGCTCAACAGCCCGACCGCGATGTACGAGGAGGAGTGCGACGACAACGGCGTGTGCACCTGGCAGACCGACAAGGCCCACCGCGGCGGCGTGTCGCGGCGCCACGAGAGCGTCGGCGCCGGTCTGTTCGCGCCGTTCTACTCGAAGGGGGTGATCGACTCGCCCGACATCGCGGCCGAGGACAAAGGTCCGCTCTCCGATGACGACCAGTGGATGATGTTCGACGGCATGACGCGCAAGGCCTGGGAGGGCGGCGTCGACGTCAGCGGCAACAAGCCGTTCATCGAGGTCATCGGCGATCTCGAGCAGTACCTGAGCTTCGGCGGCGGCGTGCCGCAGCCGACCGGCGACTTGTTGCAGAGCAACGCCCAGCTCTCGCACACGTCGGTCTCGTCGTACCTCGCGTTCATCTCCACGGTCACCGAGTCCGACGTGTGCCGGCCGATGGCGATGATCTTCCTGACCGACGCGATGCCGGAGGACTACAAGCCCAGCGACAACAAGACGTTGTACTCGTACATGCGCAAGTTCCGAACGCTGCTCGGGGTCCGCACCTACGTGGTCGGCTTCTCGAACGAGTGGTGGAACAACGGCTTGGCGTGGGACGGCCTCAACCTGATGGCCTGCTCGGCCAACGGGGCCAACAACACCTCGATCCCCTGCGGTGGTCAGAGCCAGTCCAACTGGGACACCTGCCAGGATCCCGAGGATCACAAGAACGCGTGCGCGTATCGGGTCGCGACGGCCGAAGATCTCGCCGCGGTGCTGACCGACATCATCGGGCAGATCATCGCAGCCGAGGTGCCGAGCGGCGCGCCGACGGTCGCCAACGACTTTCAGCTGGCGAGCCCCAACGATCCCGAGTCGTCACAGGTCGCGGTCCAGACCTCGGTCAGCTCGTGGACCGACATCCCGGGCTATGCCGGTCACGTCGCGCGCGAGGCCTGCACCGACGCGGATCCGGACAACCCCGGGCAGCTGGCCGAGTACTGCCAGAACGCCGCCGATCTGCCGGTCGACACCGAGGAGACCGAGAGCTTCGGGCCGTGCCCGATCAGCCGGGTGTGGGACGCCGGCAAGTGCCTGCAGCAGACCGACTATCGCGATCGTCGGCTCTACACGCACGACGCCAACAACAACGTGTTTCGGATCTCCGACTCGACCGGCAAGCCGACCGCGGAGTTCACCGCGCTGATCACCGAGCTCAACAGCCAGGGTCTGATCAAGCCGCCGCTCTCGGTCAACGCCACGACCAAGAAGAACGAGATCCAGGCGATGACCGAGTGGCTGCTCGGCCGCAACATGCCCGACGGCTGGAAGCTCCCGGGTCTGCCCAACTCCGCGCCGATCTTGATTCGGCGCGTGCCCAAGGCCGACGAGAACTTCCTGCCCACGGTCGGCATTCGCGATCCGCACTGCGCCGGTCGGCGCAACGGCATCGGTGACAACGTGCCCGAGTCGCTCGAGGAGTTCTCGACCACGGCCTGGGAGCTGAGCTCGGGCAACGGCTTCGGCGATCACTACGACTACACCGAGGCCGTGCTGATCGGCGATGACTTCGGGGTCCTGCACGGCATCCACTACGACAGCGGCAACGAGCTGTTCGGCTTCGTCCCGCGCGCGCTGATCAACAACGCGCGGGTGCTGTCGCTCAACGGCAGCACGAACTACGGCCAGCCGGAGGACATCAGCGAGCACGTGTACGGCATCGCGTCCACGGTCAACGCGGGCTGGGCGTTCGACGAGCAGGCCGGCGAGTGGCGGCACCTCGCGGTGTTCGGGCTCGGGCCGGGCGGCTCGGAGATCCTCACGCTCGACGTCTCGCACATGGGCCGCGTGCAGGACGACGATCCGATCGAGGTGGTGTGGACGGCCTCGACCACCAGCATCGCCGACGAGTACGCCGCGACGCTTGGCGAGACCTGGTCTCGCCCGGCGCTCACCTACGCGGTCAAGAACCACGCGATGTCGCTCGAGCCCAAGGCCTACATGGTGTTCGGCAGCGGCTATCGTGAGGGTGTGGGCGCGGAGGAGCGCGGGCGCACGGTCTGGGTGGTCGATGCCATCACTGGTGAGACCGTGACCGAGCGTGCGTTCATGCCGGTGCCGGAGGACACCTACGACGTCGAGGACGACAGCGCTGCGATCTCCGACATCGCGGTCGGCTCGCACTGCCTGTCGCGCTACTGGGGCGAGATGCAGGAGGCCTATTGGGCCGATCCGGCCGGTCGCCTGTATCGCTGGGACATCGCCACCAACGCGACCGACGTCGACTCGTTCCCGCACGAGGCCGACAGCGGCAGCAAGTGGCAGACCAACGCCGACGACTTCGCGGTCGCGGTCGAGGCCTTCCGGTTCCCGGCCTGCCAGAGCGACGACGAGTACCAGTGCAGCATCGGGCCGATCGGCTCGGGCGACAACAAGGGCGACGTGTTCACGTTCTCGCCGGCGGTCGCCGCCAACAACCGGATCGACGACATCGATGATCCGGGCGACATCCTGCCGGTCAACGATCGCGATCAATTCCTGATCGCGCTGGTCAGCGGCAGCCCCAACGACACCGCGATCGACGGCGGCGACGAGGACAACGACTTCCACAGCAGCATCTACCTGCTCGCCGACGATCACCGCGCGGACAAGAACGGCGGCTTCGACATCCCCGGCATCGGCGGTCTGCAGGCGCCGGGCACCCACCCGCACTTCATGCGGCTGCCGCTCAATCAGCTCGAGCGTACGCGCACGATCATCTTTCCGGACGGCACCACGCAGGACGAGACGCGCAACTTCTCGAAGAAGGCGCGGCCGATCCGGGCGCCGATGATCCGCGTGACCGGTCTCGCCGACGGTCAGCAGCAGCTCGACGCGGAGGTCTTCTACATCACGTACACGATCTACGAGCCGGGCTCGGCGGTCTGCAACCCGAAGTGGTACGACGAGGAGAGTGGCAAGTGGATCGCCGATCCGGGGGCAACCTACGAGGTCACCTTCCGACTGGTCATCTCCGGCACCGCGCCGTTCGACTTCAACAACGGCTACACGCTGCCGGGTGACTACGGCGACGGCTTCGGCACAGGCGGCAAGCTGAGCGCCCCGGTCGTCTCGCAGGTGCTGTGCGAGGGCGAGAATTGCGGGGCCAAGCTCAACGCGCCCAAGACCTCGCCCTGCGATCCCAACGTCGACTCGCCGACTCTCAGCGGGGCGATCTCGGTGCAGACCGGGTGGTCGGAGCTCGACGGGTTCGCCCCGCTCGAGACCGAGCTTTAGGACCACGCAGCTCCGCGCAGAGGCCCGGCGGTCACGTGACCACCGGGCCTTTGCAATTGCGTCGACACGGAGTGTCAATGCGAAATGCGCATTTCGCGAGGCGGTGCAACGATTTGCCGATGTTGACAATTATTGTCAGCACAACTCGCGGATTCGCGCGTCGCACACGATGCCATTCAGTTGTGTGCCGATTCGCATGGAGTTATTAATGTAAGCGACCGAGTGCCAAGTCATATTTGCCAAACTTTAATGGTTGTCACACTCGCTGCGACTGATGCACAATCTCGAGCGGTTGGCGACGCAGGTTAGCTGCGCGTCGGCCGAGCTCTAAACGGCTGAGGGGCCGATTGAGACGCGCTGGTCACAGCGCGCCTTGGATATTGCCATGTTGCGTATCTATCGATGCGGTGCATTAAATTGCCTTCACGCCGGTCGGCGGGCGGCGCAGCGGGGCGCGACGATGGTCAGCGTGATGCTGTTGACCGTCTCGTTGCTGACGGTCGCGGTCCTGGTCGTGCGGTCATCCAATCGCGAGGTTTCGCAGGCCAATGCCCTGGTCGCGCGCGAGCGGGCGTTGATGGCTGCGCAAGCGACCGTGGAATTGGGGGCTGCGCAATTGCGTATGGCAATTGGCGAGGGCGGTAGCCCCCAATCCGTCATCAATCAGGTGTTGCTGGGCTACAACAATCCGGCGGATTCGAGCACATGTGCGTCCGTCTTCGACGACTGCATCCCCGGAGGTAGCGGGAATCCCGAGGTCCCGGCGACTGGACAGAAGAATCGCTTCGTGACCGGTCGCTCGGATTGTGCGGGGCGACCGTGCATGCGCCAAGGTGCCATTGCGCGGTTGCCGGACTCGCAAGGGGTGGCGACCGATTGGGTGCAGGTCCCATTGCGCAACCTGCTCGAGGGCGCCGACCCGGAGGCGCGGGTGACCCTGTGGATCCGCAACAACGCCGCCGACGCAGTCGACAAGGACAGCGGCGGCTCGTGGACCACCGACACCGACGGCCGCGTGGTGCTGACCGCGATGGCGACGCTGCGCAACACCACGATCGCGGTCGAGCAGGAGTTTGCGCTCTCGCCCGGCTCGGCCAAGCAGGCCTGGTCGATGGAGTCGCCCGACGTGGGCTACGGCGGCGGCCACAACAACGACAACGTGATGGCCGACGTCTGCATCGAGAATTTCGTCGGCTACGAGGGAGGCTGAGATGGACGGGCGCAGGAGTCTCATCATCGCGCGGCTGCTGGGTATCGCGCTGCTGGTGCTCGGGTTGCTGAGCCACGCTCGCACGGGCGAGGCCCGGCTCGATCCGTTCTACATCGTGCACGGGCAGAGCTACGGGAAGCTGACCCCGCGCGTGCTGTTCGTGGTCGACACCTCGGGCTCGATGGGCTTTCGCCAGCCGTGGCCCGATCAGCTGTGTTCGTGGACCGGCTGCGAGAGCGACGGGACCGGCTCGAGCCGCATCAACGCGGCCCGACGGGTGATCAACACCGTGGTCGAGCAGGCCGGCGACTCGGCGACCTTCGGGCTCATGACCTTCGGCATGGCCGAGCCGCCGACCTCGAGCACGCAGGTGCCGGAGCGCTGCTACTCGTGGGATGACGGCAAGTACGTCCGCTTCACCTGGGTCACGCACACCAACCAGCCGAACTCCAACAACTGGACCTCGCTGACCAACATCTTCGGCGCGCAGGGGACCTGGGTGCTGTGCGGTGACAACCGGCCGTTCCCGTACCTTCGCCACGACAACCTCGGCGGATTCTCGCTGCCCGACGATCAGAACTTCGCGCTGACCGACACGCCGCTTTACAAGGCCAAGTCGACGCAGACGGCCTTCAAGCACAGCTCGAACTACAGCCGCAAGGTCCAGTTCTTCCCGCGCTTCGTCGGACGCCGGGCCAACCTGAACTGCAACGATCCGCGGCAGAAGGCGATCGTCACCGGTTCGTGGGGCGACTGGGGCAACACCAACAACGACAAGACCAGCAACATCTGCGGGCGCGACTTCTATTACTGGCCCTACGTCGACGGCTACCCGGGCTACTCGTACTACTGGGGCTACAGTCCCGATGACATGTGGCACGTCGAGTGCCAGGACGACAACTACTGCTACTCGACCTCGTCGGCCCAGCACCGCATGGGCCACAACCGGCGCAACTACTCCGAGGGCGCGACGCTGTACGTGCCGTTCTACTCGGAGGCCGTGCTCGCGTCGCCGCAGGTGCCGGCCGACGCCAAGGGCCCGCTCGATCCCGATGACGCGGCGGTGATGTTCGGCGGCTTGACCTCGAAGTCGCACCTCGGGGGCCTCGACGCGACCGGCGGCACGCCGTGGCGATCGGCGATCGGCGACGTCGACACGTTCGTGAGCATCGACGGGCAGGGCAAGCCGGTCGCCAAGGTGGCGCTGCCGAAGAGCAACGCCGAGTTCTCGCACACCACGGTCGCGTCGTACCTCTCGTTCCTGACCACGGTCGCCGAGCAGGACATCTGTCGGCCGACGATGGCGATCCTGCTGACCGACGGCCAGCCCGATCCGTGGGCCGACGAAGGTGGCTCGACGCTGTACTCGCGGCTGTCGAAGCTCCGCAAGAAGCTCGGGGTCAAGACCTACATGGTCGGGTTCTCGGAGGGCTCGTGGAACAACGCGACCGCGTGGGAGCGAATGCACCACATCGCGTGCGCGGCCGCGGGAGCCAACAGCACGAGCTCGCCGTGCACGGGCAGCAACAACTACGACTGGGACACCTGCGCCAACCCGGACGATCCGGAGAACGGCTGCGCGTGGCTGGCCAGCAATGATGACGAGCTGGCCAAGCAGCTGAGCACCATCATCGACGACATCATCGAGACCTCGGTGCCCGCCGGTCCACCGACCACGGCCAACGACTTTCAGCTCAGCGACCTCAACGATCCCGACTCCGCGCAGGCGGCCGTGCAGACGACCATCGACGCGTGGACCGAGACGCCAGGTTGGTTCGGCCACGTGACGCGTGGGGCGTGCACCGACGAGGATCCCGACAACCCCGGGCAGCTGGCCGAGTACTGCGAGAACGCGGCCGACCTGGCGGTCGAGACCGAGGAGACCGAGACCTTCGGGCCGTGTCCGCTCGGGCGGGTGTGGGACGCGGGCGAGTGCCTGGCGCAGACGCCTTGGTCGGCGCGGCGGCTGTACACGCACGGGTTCGACAACGAGCTGATCCGCATCGCCGAGGGCGGCAGTCCGACGCCGGAGTTCGAGGCGCTGGTCATGACCCTCAACGCGCAGGGCAAGATCAATCCGCCGCTGACGCTCGGCAACGAGGACAACGAGATCGCCGCGATGGTTCGGCGGCTGCACGGGCAGGACACGCCGCAAGGCTGGAAGCTGCCGGGCATCGCCAACTCGGCGCCGATCCTGATCCGTCGCGTGCCGCAGTACGACGGGCAGTATCTGCCGAGCGTCGGCATTCGTGATCCGCACTGCGCCGGGCGGCGCAACGTGGTCGGCGACAACGTGCCCGACACGGTCGAGGCGTTCTCGAGCGAGGCGTGGAAGGTCGAGAGCGGCAACGGCTTCGGCGATCACTACGAGTACGCCGAGGCGGTGCTGATCGGCGACGACTTCGGCCTGCTGCACGCGTTCCACTACGACAGCGGCAACGAGCTGTTCGGGTTCTTGCCGCTCGCGCTGATCAACAACGCGCGCACCTTGTCGGTCAACGGCACGAAGAACTTCGGGCAGCCCGAGGAGCTGAGCAAGCACGTGTTCGGCATCGCCTCGACGGTCAACGCCGGCTGGGCCTTCGATCACGATGCGCAGGTCTGGCGTCACCTCGCGGTGTTCGGGCTCGGGCCAGGCGGCTCGGAGATCCTCACGCTCGATGTCTCGCACATGGCTCGCCTGGCCGAGGACGATCCGGTCGAGGTGCTGTGGACCAGCTCGACCTCGGGCATCGCGACCGAGTTCGCCAACACGCTCGGCGAGACCTGGTCACGTCCGGCGCTGACCTACGCGGTGCCCAACCATGCGATGTCGCTCGAGCCGACCGCGTACCTGGTGTTCGGCAGCGGCTATCGTGAGGGCGTCGGGCACCTGCAGCGCGGGCGCGTGGCCTGGATGGTCGACGCGATGACCGGCGAGACGGTGACCAACAAGGCCTACATGACCCCGCCGCCGGCCGGGACCACGTACGACATCGCGGATGACGTCGCGTCGATCGGCGACATCGCGGTCGCCTCGCACTGCCTGTCGCGCTACTGGGGCGAGATGCAGGAGGCCTACTGGGTCGATCCCGCCGGTCGCATGTATCGCTGGGACCTCGCCACCGAGGTCAGCGACATCGACTCGTTCCCGCACAAGGCCGACGGCGGTGGGACCTGGCCGAAGAACGGCCAAGGCTTCGCGCAGGCGGTCGAGTCGTTCCGGTTCCCGGCCTGCGAGGGCGAGGACGAGTTCGACTGCGACGTCTCGGCGATCGCGGCGAACGGCAACAAGGGCGACGTGTTCACGTTCGCGCCGGCGGTTGTAGCCAACAACCGCATCGACGACATCGACGATCCGGGTGACGTGCTAGCGGCGGGCGATCGCGATCAATTCCTGATCGCGCTGGCCAGCGGCAACCCCAACGACACGGCGATCGACGCGGGCGTGGAGGGCAGCGACTTCCACTCGAGCATCTACTTGATCGTCGACGATCACCGGGCCGATCCCAAGGCTGGCTTCAACATCCCCAGCAACGCGCCGATCACCGCGCCCGGTAGCCACGCGCACTTCATGCGACTGCCGCTCAACGCGATCGAGCGCACCCGTCACGTCGAGTACCCCAACGGCACCAGCGACGATCAGACGCGGGCGTTCTCCAAGCGCGCGCGGCCGATCCGGGCGCCGCTGATCCGGGTCACCGGCGTGGCCAACGGGACCGATCAGGTCGACGCCGAGGTCTACTACGTGACCTACACGATCTACGAGCCCGGCGACTCGGTCTGCGATCCGCGGTGGTTCGACAAGGACAAAGGCGAGTGGATCTACGACGCCGGGGCCACCTACGAGATCACGTTCCGGTTGGCGATCGGCGGCAGTGACCCGTTCAACTTCCAGAACGCCTACGTGCTGCCCAACGATCCCAACGACGGGTTCGGCAGCTCGGGCGGGCTGTCAGGGCCGCGCGTGCGGCAGCTCGACTCGTGCAGCGACGGCAACTGCGGCGCGAGCCTTAAGGCGCCGAAGTCCTCGCCGTGCGATCCCAACACCGACGCGCCAGCGGTCGGCGGGGTGGTCTCGGTCTCGACCGGCTACTCGGAGCTCGAGGGATTTACGCCGCTCGAGATCGAGCTATAGCTTGATGGAGGGCCGTCGCCGGCCCTCCCCCGCGCCGGGCGGACCCGTCGCGGGCCCTCCTCCCACACGGTCGCCCCTGCGGGGCTCCTGCCGTGCTTGCAAACATTCGTGGTACTCGGCCGGCCCTCCCCCGCGCCGGGCTCCCGCTTGTTGCAGATGCGGGGGTGTTACGCTCGCTCGACGCACACCATGGCGAGCGAGCAGGACCTCCCCGAAACCATCAGCAAGCTGCTGCGCAACGTCGGCCATCAGCGCGAGACCCCGCGAGGGCGGCGGATTTTCACCAACCGCGATCTCGACTTCGAGAAGGTGCCGATCGTCGGGTTCGACATGGACTACACGCTGGCGCGCTACCGCCAGGATCGGCTCGAGGCGCTGTCGCTGGAGGCGACGGTCGGCAAGCTGATCGCGCGGGGCTGGCCGGAGGTGCTGCGCGAGGTCCAGCCCGATCCGGAGTTTGCGATCCGCGGGCTGCTGGTCGACAAGCAGCGCGGCAACCTGCTCAAGATGGATCGCCACGGCTACGTCGGCCGCGTCTACCACGGCCGCACGATGCTCGAGCGAGACCAACGCAAGGCCATCTACCGCTCGCAGCGGGTCGGTCGCGAGCGCACGCGCTTCAGCTACGTCGACACGCTGTTCTCGCTGCCCGAGGTCACGCTCTACGCGGCGGCCGTCGATCTGATCGATCAGCAGCCGGCGGTGTGGGGGCCGGGCGGTCCGCCCGACTATGCGACCGCGTTCAATGCCGTGCGCGACGCGATCGACGAGGCCCACCAGGACGACACCATCAAGTCGTGGATCCAGGCCGACGTCGGCGCTTACTTCGACAAGGATCCCGATCTCGCGCCGACGCTGCACAAGCTGCGCTCGGCCGGCAAGAAGCTGTTTCTGCTGACCAACAGCTTGTATCCGTACACCCAGGCGGTGATGAGCTGGCTGCTCGACGCCGAGAACGAGGCCTACGACGGCTGGACGCGCTACTTCGACTGGATAATTGTCGGCAGCCGCAAGCCCGGCTTCTTCACCGGCAGCGAGCCGTTCTACGAGATCGATCCGGAGACCGGCAACAAGTCGCGCAAGCCGATCGCCGAGCCGCTCAAGGGCCGCATCTACGAGGGCGGCAACCAGATGGGCCTGCAGCGAGCGATCGGGGCCGCGCCCGACGAGATACTCTACGTCGGCGATCACATCTACGGCGACATCGTGCGCAGCAAGAAGACCTCGGGCTGGCGGACCGTGCTGATCGTCGACGAGCTCGAGCGCGAGATGCAGGTCCGTCGTGATTATCGCGTCGCGCTCGAGGAGGTCCGCTCGCTCTCCGATCTGTGGGAGCGGCTCAGCGAGGAGGTCTCCGATCAACGCTACCTGCAGCGCGGCCTCAAGCTGCTCGCGCCCGCCGACGTCGCCGCTGAGTCGCGCGCGCGCGGGCACGAGATGAGCGAGGCCGAGGCGGTGCAGCTGCTCGAGCGCGTGCGAGCGCGCGCGAAGGAGCGGCACGATCGCCTGCGCACCCACGAAGATGCGATCGCCGACGCGGTCAAGCTGCGCAGCGCCGAGGTCGATCGCGCGTTCAATCGCTACTGGGGGTCGGTGTTCGCCGAGCGCTTCGACGCGAGCTTCTTTGGCGCGCAGCTGGAGAACTACGCGTGTCTGTACACGAGCCGGGTGAGCAACTTTTTCTTTGTCAGTCCAAATCGGTACTTCCGAGCGCCGCACGGCTCGATGCCGCACTGGGAGCGCGGGTGAGCGTTTCGGGCGCGGCCGCGGGTTGAGAATGTAATTGTGAATCGCGCCAGCCGCCCGCGCTCGGGCTTGCTGGCGGGCTGCGTCGCGTCTACGGTGGGCCATGCGATCGCGTTGGCGTTGGGTGCCGTTTTGCTCACTGGCTCTGGTCGCGTGTCCAAGCAACGACACGAGCTCGGGTGATGGTGGAACGGACACGTCGACCAACGACGAGAGTCCGAGCTCGACCGAATCCGAGAGCGAATCGGGTGATGGCGATGGTGATGGCGACGGCGACGACAGCGGCGGGCCGGAGTGTGGCGACGGCGTGGTCGAAGGCGGCGAGCAGTGTGACGACGGCAACGACGACGACACCGACGGCTGCTCCAACGAGTGCACCAGCCCAGTCTGCGGTGATGGGATCGTGCAGCAGGGCGAGGGTTGCGATGCCGGAGCCGACAATGGTCCCGGCATGCCGTGCAATTCGATGTGCCAGCCCAATGTCTGCGGCGACGGAGAGCTCGGCCCGGGCGAGGGCTGTGACGACGGCAACACCAATGACGATGACGAGTGCACCAACGAGTGCGCTCTGGCGAGCTGTGGCGATGGGATCGTGAACGTCGGCGAGGAGTGCGACGACGGCAACGACGATGACGAGGACGCGTGCGCCAGCACGTGCGTGTCGGCCGAGTGTGGGGACGGCTTTCTCTACGCCGACGAGGAGGCATGTGACGATGGGGCGCTGAACTCCGACACGGCGGCGTGCACCTCCTCGTGCGAGATCGCGGCGTGCGGCGACGGCCTGGTGTGGGCCGGCATGGAGGAGTGCGACCTCGGGGCCAACAACGGTCCGACGTCGGCGTGCTTGGAGTCGTGCATGGACAACGTCTGCGGCGACGGCTTCCAGAGCCAGACCGAGGGCTGCGATGACGGCAACGAGATGGACGACGACGGCTGCAACGCGAGCTGCGAGCTCGAAGGGTGTGGCGATGGCGTGGTGCAGGACGGGGAGCAGTGCGACGACGGCAACGCGGTGAACACCGACGAGTGCACGAGCATGTGCAAGCTGCCCGAGTGCGGCGACGGCTACGTGCAGGCGGGCGAGGCTTGCGACGAGGGCAACGCCAACGCCAACGACGCCGCGTGCACGCTCGGCTGTGCGCTGGCGAGCTGCGGCGACGGCTTGGTCCAAGCAGGCGTCGAACAGTGTGACAACGGCATGGCCAACGCCAACCACGCCGCGTGCAAGGCCAACTGCACGGACAACATCTGTGGCGACGGTCATCAAGGTCCGGGCGAGGGCTGCGATGATGGCAACCAGAGCAACGCCGACGCGTGCACCAACGTGTGCACGCTGGCGAGCTGCGGCGACGGGTTCGTCCAACCTGGCGAGGAGTGCGACGACGACAATGGCATCAACAACGACGGATGCACGAACGCGTGCACGCTGCCGTCATGCGGCGACGATCTCGTGCAGCCAGGCGAGCAGTGCGACGACGGCAACAACAACGCCGCGGACGCAGCGTGTACGCCCGAGTGCCAAGCCGCCGAGTGTGGCGATGGTTTCGTGTATGCGATGGGCGGCGAGCAGTGCGACGACGGCAACGCCAGCAACGTCGACGCGTGCACGAACCTCTGTGCGCAGGCGAGCTGCGGCGACGGCTACGAGTGGATGGGCGAGGAGGAGTGCGACGACGGCAACACCAACAACAACGACGGGTGCACCAATTGGTGCGGCGATGCGGACTGCGGTGATGGTTACCTGCAGCCCGGCGAGGAGTGTGAAGACGGCAACTACCTACACAACGACGGGTGCACGCTCTGCGACATCCAGAAGGTCCTGCAGATCGACTCGGGCGAGAACCACGGTTGTGCGGTGCTCGACACCGGTGCCGTGCGGTGTTGGGGTAATAGCCAATACGGCAAGCTGGGCGTGCCAGGGGCGTTGGGCTACGTGCCCAACGAGGTCGGCGACGTCGATCTCGGCGGGACGGCGGTGCAGGTCTGCGCGTCCAAGTACCACAGCTGCGCCGTGCTGGCCGGAGGGAGCGTGCGCTGCTGGGGGCGCGGGCTGCATGGCAGGCTGGGCTATGGCAACCAGCTCGACATCGGGGACAACGAGGACCCGGCCGATGTCGGTGTTGTGAACGTCGGTGGCACGGTGGTGCAGGTCGGCTGCGGCATCGATCACACCTGCGCGCTGCTCGACGACGGCAACGTGCGGTGCTGGGGCGACGCGGTATATGGGCATCTCGGCTACGGCAACACCACCGACATCGGCGACACCGAGGCCCCCGCGACCGCGGGGAACGTGAACATCGGCGGTGTCGCGACGCAGTTGACCGTCGGCGACGGACACACCTGCGTGCGGCTGAACACCGGGGCGGTGCGTTGTTGGGGACAAGGGGGCTACGGCAAGCTCGGCTACCCCGACGTCGAGAACAGCATCGGTGATGGTTTGGTGCCGGCCGACGTCGGCGACGTGAATGTCGGCGGTCCGGTGGTCAAGGTCGCGGCCGGTGGTCACGCCACTTGTGCGATCTTGGAAGGCGGCGTCCTTCGCTGCTGGGGTCGCGGCGCCTATGGCAATCTCGGCTACGGCAACACGCTCCATTATGGCGACGATGAGGACCCGGCTGCGGCTCCCGAGGTGAGCATCGGCGGGCCGGCGATCGACGTCGCGGTTGGAACGCATCACGCCTGCGCGGTGCTCGACAACGGCGACATCCGCTGCTGGGGCTTCGCCGAGTACGGGGCGCTCGGCTACGGCAACCTGATCAACATCGGCGACAACGAGCTGCCGTCCACGGTCGGTCCCGTCGAGGTCTACGGTCCCGCGACGATGATCACGGCCGGCTTCCGGGTCAGCTGCACGATCCTCGAGCCCGGCGGCGTCCAGTGCTGGGGCGGCAAGTACCACGGCATCGGGTACGACCTGAACGAGGACGTCGGCGACGACGAAGTGCCGACTCAGGTCGGCTACGTGCAGATGTTCTGAGACCTATTTCGCCCCCCGCGGCCGGCTCAGTATGAGCCGCGGGCGGCCGCTTCGCGGCCGTTCGCTCGCTCCGCGAGCGAAGCGGATCGGTTCGTGGTTTTCGACCGCACGTAGTGCCCCCGTTGGGGGGCCTCTTGGCTCATTGGGACGTGAAGCCGACACCGAAGGTGATCGAGCGCCGCCGGCGATCCGCGGGGAACTGCCACTTCTTGATCCGCCGCACCGCACAGGCGCCGAGCTTGGGAATGCCGAGCTCGTCGGCGGCGATCTCGACCCACTCGACGGTCCCGTTCTTGCGCAGGTCGACCGCGAACAGCATCGAGCCCGAGACGCCAGGGTGCTCGGCGGCGAGGTCGTCCCAGCACTCTTGCACCTCGGGCAGGTTGGCCTCGATCACGGCCTGCCGCGCGGTGCTGCCGGCATCGCTCGCGTGGGCGACGATCGCCTGCGCCCACGCGAGCATCGAGGCCACGAGCGAGGAGCGGCTCATTCCCCCAGTCCGAGCACGTCGAACATGTCGTAGAGGCCCGGCGGTTGGCTGACCACCCAACGAGCGGCACGCAGCGCGCCGCGGGCGAAGATCGCTCGATCGGTCGCGCGATGGACCAGCTCGATGCGCTCGCCCTCGCCGAGGAACATCAGGGTGTGCTCGCCGATCGAGTCGCCGCCGCGCATGCCGTAGACGCCGATCTCCTGCGGCTGGCGGGGGCGGCCGAGCGAGGCGCGATCGGTGACGGCGACGTCGGAGAACTTGCGGTCGGTGGCCTCGGCCACGGCTTGGCCGATGCGCAGCGCGGTGCCGGACGGGGCGTCGCGCTTGAAGCGGTGGTGCAGCTCGATCAGCTCGGCCTCCCAGTCCGGCCCGAGCGCGTTCGCGGCAACGCTCGCGAGCTGCAGGAGCAGCGTGACGCCGACCGAGAAGTTGGCAGCGTAGACGATCGGGATGCGCTCTGCGGCGTCGATCAGCAACTGCTCCTGCTGCTCGTCGAGGCCAGTGGTGCCGATGATCAGCGGGATGCCGGCTTCGATGCAGGCGTTGACGTTGGTCTCGGTCGCCTTGGGCAGCGAGAAGTCGACGACCACGCTGCCGCGGCGCGGGCGAAGCTCGTCGGTCACGAGGATGCCGAGATCGGTGCGGCCTGCGAGGCGCCCGGCGTCCTGGCCGATGCCAGGACCGCCCGATCGATCGACGCAGGCCCCCAGCGTCAGGTCCTCGGAGTCCAACACCTCGCGGATGAGCGTGGTTCCCATGCGCCCGCGGGCGCCGACGATGATGATCGAGATCATTCGCTGATTCATGTGACTTACTTTCAGGTCAGCGCCAGCTCGGCGAGCGTGGCTTTGATGGCGTTGGCGAGCTCGCTGTCGAGCCCGATCGCGCGCAGCGGGGCGCGAACTTCGAGCCCGGAGCGCCCGAGCAAGTGCATGGCGACCTTGACCGCGATCGGGTTGGGCTCGCGGAACAACAAGCGCGTGAGCTTCAGCTGGCGGTGGTGGAGGCGCCGGGCCTCGGCGAGGTTGCCGGCCGCGAACGCGTCCATCAGCGCTCGCATCAGCGCGGGCGCGGGGTTGGAGACGACCGAGATGACCCCGTCGCCACCGGTGGCCAGGAACGGCAGGACCGTGAAGTCGTCGCCCGAGAGCAGCGCGAAGTCATCCCCGCACAGCTCGCGCAGCTGCGAGCACACGTGCATGTCGGAGGTCGCGTCCTTGATGCCGACGATGTTGGGGTGCTTGGCCAGCCGCGCGACGGTCTCGGGCACCATGTTGATCACGGTGCGACCGGGGATGTTGTAGAGGATGATCGGCAGCGGCACCGCGTCGGCGATGGCCTCGAAGTGGCGGATGAGCCCCTCCTGCGGCGGCTTGTTGTAGTAGGGGACCACCTGCAGGGTCCCGGCGACGCCGAGCTCGTGGCAGGCCTGGGCCAGCTCGATGGCCTCGCGCGTGGAGTTGGAGCCCGCGCCCGCGAGCACCGGGACGCGACCGGCCGCCACGCGAGCGACGATCTCGACCACGCGGATGTGCTCGGCGTGCGAGAGCGTGGTCGCCTCGCCCGTGGTCCCGCAGGGGACCAAACCATGGACGCCGCCTGCGATCTGGGCCTCGACGAGCTGAGAGAGCGCAGCCTCGTCGACGCTGCCGTCGTCGGCCATGGGCGTGATCAGGGCCGTGAACAGGCCGCGGAATTGATTGGCGGACATCGGGCCGCGACACTAGCAAAAGCGTCGCGCGGTCCCAAGCCCTGGCCGGACTACCAACTCGTGGGTTCGGCGACCGCGAGCAGCCGCAGCGGACCGCCGGGTGTGCTCGCGACCAAGGTCACGGCCGCCGAGGCCGGACCGAGCGGGGCGGGGATCCGTCGCACGGTCGCGCTTCCACCATCCTGGCTGTCGCAGGGGATCGAGGTGAAGCGCAGCGAGGCACGATCGCGGGTCGCGAACGCGACCACGACGTCGAGCCGATGATCGGCCGGGACCAGCTCGGGAGGGATCCTCCACTCGAGCTCGAGCTCCCCGGCGCCGAGGTCGATGCCGGTGGCGGAGCTGGCGACGAAGCGGGCTTCGAGGGTTGCGTGCGGACGCGATTGCATGCGGTGGTGCAGGGCCAGGGCGTAGCCGTTGGTGGGCTCGGCCTCCAAGACCTCGCGCAGCGTGGCTCGGGCGCGCGAGCGGTGACCCTGAGCCAGGTAGAGCAGCGCGAGGGTGGGGGACGCGATCGGCTCGGTCATGGCTCGGTCTCCCGCGCTTCGGGGCCGACGAGGCGGGCGTGGCGGCGCTCGAGCGCGGCCTCGTCGAGCAACGATCGAGCGGCTTCGATGTCGGCGGCGATCGCCTGCCGCAGCGACTCGGGCCCGTCGAAGCGCAGCTCGTCGCGCAAGCGGGCGACGAACGCCACATCGACCTCGCAACCGTAGAGACGATCGCCGAGCTCGACGTCGTAGGCGTGGACCTCGAGCGTGCGGTCGAGGCCGGGGCCAAACGTCGGGTTGCTGCCGATGTTGGCGACGGCCGGCCAGCAGCCGAGCTCTTCGTGACCGCTGTCGTCCATCTGCGTCAGCACGCAAGCATAGACGCCGCCGGCCGGGTGCAGCGAGCGGCTCGCGACGTTGGCGGTCGGAAACCCGAGCGTGCGCCCGCGCGCGGCCCCGTGCTCGACGGTCCCCGCGACCGCGTAGTGGCGGCCCAGCAGCTCGGCCGCACGCTCGACCTCGCCGCGGGCCACCAGCTCGCGGATCGCCGTGGACCCGACCTTGTCCGCGCTCGGGCCCCGATCCTCGGCGATCTTCTCGACGACCTGGACCTCGACGCCGAACGGCTCGAGCAGGGCCACGAGCTCGCGCGGGCCTCCGGCTCGCTCGGCACCGAAGTGAAAGTCGTAGCCGACGACCACCCGAGCGGGACGCAGGCCGTCGAGCAGGAACGCACGCACGAACGCCTCCGGGGAGAGCCGCGAGACCTCGCGATCGAAGCGCAGCACCGCGAGCGTGTCGACGCCGAGCTGTCGACACACACGCTCGCGCTGGCGGGGCGTCTGCAGCCGCGGCGGCGCGCGGTCGGGCGCCAGCACGTCGACCGGGCGCGGCTCGAAGGTCACGACCGCGACCTCGTCGGCGAGCCGACGCGCGCGCGCGATCAGGCCCTGGTGACCGAGGTGCATCCCGTCGAAGGCACCGATGCACGCGGCGGTGCCCGGTGGCAGAGCCACGAGCTCGGCCGATCCCGAAGCGGACGAGAAGTCGAGCGTGCGCATGGGTGTCGCGGGTGCGCGGACCGGCGGGCGCCGGTGCCGGATGGGTGCATATCACGGCATGTTAACGGTTGCGATGGCTGCGATCGCAGTCGAGACTCCCTCCGATGCGGCACGAGCTCGCGCTGGCGTGGATTGCCTTCGCGTTCCTGGCGGTCGCCGCATCGCCGGCGCACTTTTGGCTCGACTCGGGAGAGATCGCCGCGGCCGGAGCCGGGCTCGGTGTCATGCACCCGACCGGCGTGCCCGGCTACGTGGCGCTGCTCCACCTGGCCACCGCGCTGCCGATCGGATCGCTGGGCATGCGCATGGCGGTGGTGTCGAGCGCGTGCATGGCCGGGGCGATCGGGCTGTTGCTCGCGATCTTGCGCCGTCGCCAAGCCCACTGGGCGCTGATCTGGGTGATCGGCCTGTGGCTTCCGCTCGGGCTCACGCTGGCGCGCAACGGTCGAGTGGTCGAGATCTATGGGTTCGCCGCTCTGCTGTTGCTGGCGAGCTTGTGGGGCTTCGATCCCGCGGTACCCGAGCACGAGCGGCTGTCTCGCCGCTGCATCGGGGTGTTCGCGGCCGTGATCGCGACGTGGGGCTTCGGCGATCTGCGGCTGGCGCTGGTGCTGCCCGTCGCGCTCGCGTGGGTGCTGGCGTGGCGGCGGGCCGAGCCGTGGGCTCGCTGGGCGCCGCTGTGCGTGGGCATGGCCTGCGCCGTGGTGCTCACGCTGCCGCTCGCGTCGAGTCGCGGGCCGATGGCCGACTGGGGCGATCCCGAGAGCTGGCGCAGCGTGTGGGCGCACGTGCAGGCCTCGGCGATCCGCGAGAGCTTCGCGGACAAGCTCGCGGGCATGGGCCGGGCGGCGTGGCTGCTCCACGCTCGGCTGGCGGTCGTGCGCCTGAGCGAGGATCTCGGGCCGTTCGGGTTGCTGCTCGCGATCGCGGCGCTGTGCTTCGGGCTCGCGCGGCCGCTCTCGCTCGCAGCTCGGGAGCGCGAGCGCTCGAGGACGCGGAACTCGGAGCAGGAGCCCGAAGGGCGACCGGACGGGAGGGGGTCCCGTGACGGGTCCGCCCGGCACGGGGGCGGCCAGCCGAATGGCCGCCATCAAACTCAGCCCGATGATGATCATCGCCTGTTTCGGTGGATCGCCTGGGTCGCGATCGTCGAGCTCGTCTACGCGGTCGCGATCAACCCGATGGGCGGCCACGATCGTCAGACCGGCCTCGCGCTGGTGCTGCTCGCCGCGCTCGCGCTCGGGGTCGGGGTCCATCGCGCGACCGAGCAACGACCGCCGCTGCGCTGGGTCGCGCTGCCGCTGCTGGCCTGCGCCCTGTGGATCCCGTCGGCGTTCGAGAGCCTCGCCGACGCTCGCGTGACGCGTTCGTGGGCGCCACACGAATGGACGCGCGAGGTCCTGGCGCGCACGCCCAGCGACGCGCTGGTGCTGAGCCAGACCGATGATCTCAGCGCCGGGCTCACGGCTGGGCGAGCGCTCGAGGGCGCGCGTCCGGATCTCGTGGTCGTGGCCGCACAGCACCTCTACCGCACGCCCAACGAGTGGCAGCGCGCGACCTCGCGGCGCGCCGCCGTCTGGGACGCGGTCGCCGAGGCCGAGCTCGACAGCGATGCGGGTCGCGTGGCTGCGGTGCTCTCTCGCTGGCGCGGCGCGGTGGTGCTCGAGTCGCCGTCGACGGCGGTGCTCTCGGGCATCGCCTTGCCCGGCGTCGGCGACCGCGTCCCAGACGGCGGCGCGCCGCGAGGTCGCGCGCTGCCACTCGTTGGGCGTGCGGTAGAGGTGCTGTGCGGCCACGACCACGAGAT
>DATLLB010000793.1:0-3170 GCA_035538075.1 Enhygromyxa sp. | reverse complement strand
GAGGGTTGGTTATCCACGTGTTACGCACCCGTGCGCCACTGACACCCGAAGGTGCCCGTTCGACTTGCATGTGTTAGGCCCGCCGCAAACGTTCGCTCTGAGCCAGGATCAAACTCTCCAGTTTGATTTTGTTGGCTGCCTTCCATGGCTAAATGGAAGGACTTTGGAATGTGTCGTCACGATGCTTTCGCATTCGTGCGACGAGGGTGTCGACCATTGCTGGCCGACGTCCCCGCGGGCGGTCTCGGCGATTGGCGCTCGCGCGCCGCTCAAACCGGACCGTGCGGTTCGTGGTCCGTGTTCCTGCTCTCCAGTTTTCAGGCAGCGTCGCCCGGAGCGCTCGAGGAGGTTGGCCGTGTCGGCCAAGGACTCTTCGGCGCCGGGGGTTCGGATCTCTAGGCCAGCCGACGTCGGCGGTCAAGAGCTTCGCCAAAAAAAAATCGGTCGTCGGAAAGATGCCGATTTCAGGCTCGCAGGCCGGGTTTGGCGAAGGGGTCACCCGACCGAGGGTCACGGGGAGTTCGAGGCGCAACGTGCGAGGTTACGAGAAACAGTGAAGTCGGGGGCAAAGTCGGGGGCAAAGAGATCTCGTGATGCGGGATAAGCGAGCGCCCGGCGACCAATCTCGTGAGCTGGATCCGGGATGAGTCACACGCAGCTCGTGACGCGCTTCGAATCCGGACGTAAGCAGCGGTGGTGAACGGCGCCGATTCCGAGGCGGACGAACGCGGCGCGAAGATCGGGCTCGTGTGGGGGCTGCTCGCGACCGTGTGCTTCGTCGTGATGACGGTGTTCGTGAAGCTGCTGCGCGAAGACGGCCTGACCACCAACGAGGTGATGTTCTGGCGGGTCGCGCCGGGGCTGCCCTGGGTGTGGATGGAGCTGCGGCTGCGCAAGCAGAGCCTGTGGCCGAACGCACCCGGGCACACGATCGCGCGCTCGCTCTACGGGCTCGGCGCGATGGCTTGCTACTTCTATGCGCTGCGGGCTCTGAGCGTGATCGAGTACACGGTGCTGACGCTGCTGCAGCCGGTCCTCGTGGCTCTGCTCGCGCCCGCGATGCTCGGCGAGCGGCTGCGACGCAACGCCGTGATTGCGATGGGCGTCGCGCTCGCGGGCGCGCTGGTGGTGCTGCGGCCCGACGCGGCGGGGCCGGTGCGCCTGGAGCTGCTGCCGATCGTGGTCGGGATCTTGGCGACCGTGTTCTCGGCGCTGGCCCACATCAGCGTGCGCAAGGCGACCGCCTACGACTCACCCGAGCGCGTCGTGTTTTGGTTCATGGCCGTGGTCTCGGCGCTGGCGTTGGTGTTGGGGCTGGCGAACGGCGACTTCGTCGGCGGTCTGCCTGCGGGGCTCGAGCTCGGACCCGCGGTGCTGAAGATCGCTGGCGCTGCGGGCTTCGGGCTGGCGGGACAGCTGTTCATGACGCGCGCGTATGGCCGGGCCTCGGCGCCGCTGGTGGCGATGATGGCCTACGCGTCGATCCCGGCCTCGATCGTGGTCGACCTGTTCGTCTGGGGACTGCGCCCCGATGTCGCCCAGCTCGCAGGCTCGACCTTGATGATCGGCGCGGGCGTGTTGTTGATGCGTGGGCGGAATGCGTGAGAGAACCTTTACGATGTCCGAAGACGAAGCGAGCTCGGAGCTGCGCTGGCCGACCTACGCGGGGCGCAACATCACGCTGGAGGCGCCGGTGTTCGAGCGCGGGCGCGCAGGCGGGGCTCTGCGCGTGCGCGACAGCGACGGGAAGATCTACATCGACGCGGTCGCGGGCATCGGCACGGCCGTGCTCGGGCATGGACACCCGGCCTGGGTCGAGGCGATCACGCGCCAGCTCGAGAAGCTCGCGGGTGTGGCCAACACCTATCGGACCACGCCGCAGCAGCAGCTCGCGGCCCGACTGGCCGAGCTGTTTCCGATCGACGACTGTCGCAGCTTCCTGGCCAACAGCGGGACCGAGGCGACCGAGGCGGCGATCAAGCTGGCCCTGCGCGCGACCGGGCGCGACGTAATCGTGAGCTTCGAGAAGGCCTTCCATGGGCGAACTCTCGGGGCGCTGTCGCTGACGGCCAACGCGGCGTACCGCGAGCCTTACCTGACCTGCCTGGGCGAGTCGGGGCCCGAGCGCTTCGCTCGCATGAACGTGCTGCGGGTCCCGTTTCAGGATGCGGACGCGCTCGAGCAGGCGTTCGACGACTACGGCTCGCGCATCGCGGCGGTGTTCATCGAGCCGATCCAGGGCGAGAGCGGGATCTGGCCAGCGAGCAAGTCCTTCTTGTTGCACGCGCGCGAGCTTTGCAGCCGTCACGGCGCGCTGCTCGGGGTCGACGAGATCCAGTCGGGCTGCGGGCGCACGGGTCGTTGGTCGGCGTGGGACACGATCGTCGGCGACGACGCGCGACCCGACATCATGTGGTTGGCGAAGGCGCTCGGCGGCGGCTATCCGATCGGCGCGTGCCTGACCTCGGCCAAGCTCGCCGAGCACATGGGTTCGGGCACGCACGGCACCACGTTTGGCGGCAACCCGGTCGCGTGCGTGGCTGCGCTGGCGACCTTGCGCATCATCGAGGCGGAGGGGCTGCTCGATCGCGCGGCGGCGCAGCTGCCCTCGCTCGAGCGCATCGCCATGAAGGCGCACAACCGCGAGGTCGTCGACATCCGCGGCGCGGGGGCGATGATCGGCGTGCAGGTGGGCGCGCTCGAGGACGGTCGGGCCAAGCAGATCAACGACGTGCTGGCGGAGGAAGGCGTGCTCGCGACGACGCCCGGCGGGCACACGATCCGCTTGTTGCTGCCCTACGCGGCCGATGAGCAGCTGCTGAGCGAGCTGTGGGATGCCCTCGGGCGAGCGTGCGCACGGGTCCCGCGGTGACGTCGGTGGTAGAGTCCGCGGTGATGCTCGGCCGCGCCGTTCGCCTCGCACCGCTTTGTCTGTTCGCCGCGCTCGCATGCCGACCCGAAGCTGCCGTGCAGGAGCCGAGCGCGGATCCTGCGAACGCGGCGGATCCGGGCGGGCCCACGGCAGCGAACGACGCGGAGGCGGAGAGCGCGACTGAGCCCGAGGTCGAAGCCGAGCCGGAGGTCGAAGCGCAAGCCGAAGCCGAGCAACCGCCGGAGGCGGAGCCGAGCGGCGAGACGGTCGCGAGCGCCGAAGCGAAGCCGCCGCGCGA
>DATLLB010000792.1:0-9332 GCA_035538075.1 Enhygromyxa sp. | reverse complement strand
GCGGCCGGCTCGTCCTCGGCGCCGTGGAAGTGCAGGTACACGAGCAGCAAGCCCACGCCGCAGACCAGCGAAGAATCGGCGACATTGAAGATCGGCCAGTACTTGCCCGCCGACCAGTTGTAATAGAACTGCAGGAAGTCGACGACGCCGTGGGCCTCGACCCACTTGCCGTCCATCCACACCGGCATCACTCGCATGAAGCGATCGTGCAGGTTGCCGGCGGCTCCGGCCGCGATCAGGCCGACGGCGATGAACCCGTAGAGGCGCTTGGTCGGCATCCTCCACGCCAGCCAGCCCATGTAGCCGAGCGCCAGGAACGTGACCGTGATGAAGAAGTAGCGGGCCCACGACTCGTCGCGCAGGAAGCTGAATGCGGAGCCGGTGTTGAACCCGAACTTCAGGTAGAACACGTGCTCGATCACCTCGACGGCGGGCTTGTTGCGGAGGTGCTCCCACGCCCATGCCTTGGTCCACAGATCGAGCGCGAGCGAGAGCACGAACACGATCGCGACGATGATCAGCCGTTGGGTGCGCGAGGGCTCGGCGGTCGAGGACTGGGCTGGTTCCGCGCTCATGGGTGGCGGAGGGTAACAGTTTTCGCCCCGATCTCGAACGCGCCCGGCCGCGCTGGACGCAGCGGCCGCGACGACGGTACGAATGCGGGCCGCCCGATGGACACCGCCCACCTTCACGAGCAGATCGAGACCGCCGTCGCCATCGAGGCCAAGGCAGGTCACCTCGCCAACTACTTGACCGACCGCGCCGCGGAGCGAGGTGTGCCGCTCGGCGATCGGCAGCGACGCGAGGCGCTCGAGCTGTTCGAAGGCTACGTACGCAGCGTGCCCGAGCTGCTCACCGGCGCGATGGCGTCGGCCGCCGGCACGCCGGTCGAGGCGACCATGGCCAAGGTCATGGCTGCGGCGGTCGCCTACTGGGATGAGCCCGACGATCTGGTGCCCGATCAGCTCGGCGTGCTCGGCCTGCTCGACGACGCCTACTTCTCGCTGCGCATGCTGCAGCTGGTCTCCGAGCGCCTACGCGACGAGTCGGGCCAGACGCTGATCGCCGATGACCTCTCGGCGCTCGACGACGTCGTCCGCGACATGCTCGGCCCGCAGCTGATCGAGGTGCTCGACGAGCTGGTCATGCTCTCGCTCTCCAGCGCGCCGGTCGACGAGCTGATCGCGACGATCGCCGAGCACTCGGGCGGCTTCATCCTCGCGTCGGCGCAGAGCTCGTTCACCGGGCTCTCGGTGGTCGAGCTGGTCGAGGAGCGCCTGGGCTTCACCGCGCGGCCGGTCGACACGCTGCGGCAGGACTTGATCGACGTGCTCGGGCGCTTCGCGGTCGAGCTGCAGGGCGGGGTGAGCCGCGAGCTGGTGGGCCAGCTGAGCGCTGCGGTCGAGCAGGTGTTTCAGCGCTCGCTCGGCGAGCCGGACGAGGGCTCCGACGTCGGGCTCGCGGTCGCGCTGCTGGTCGGTGCGCTGGTCGGGCAAGTGGTGCTGGGCCGCACGCTCGAGCCCGAGCTCATCGCGGACGCGGTGGACTTCGTGGTCGAAGGCGTGGTCTGAGCGTCAGCGTCAGCCGGAGTCCCTACTCGTTCTGATCGTCGTCCGAGCGCTCTTGCACGGTCGGCCGGCGCAGCAGATCGAACAGCGCAGGCTGGCGTCGGCTCGGCCACTTGTCGGGCTCGTCGGTCAGCGCACGCCGACCCCGAGAGACGCGCTGATCCATCGCTTGGCGCGAGAGCCCATCGAGGGCGACCGGGCGCTCCTCCTGCAGCTCCATCAGCTCCTTGCGATCCTCGCCGAGCAGCCCGGCCAGCGCGTTCTCCAGCAGCACCGACTCGGGCAACCGAAGCTCGCGGAGGGCCGCCCGCAGGCGCGCCCGCATGCGCAGCGTCTCGCGTTGATCCTCGGTGACCATGCGCAGCGCCTCGGCCCGATCGGCGGCGTCGCGAGCCAGCGCGATGTTGCCGGCCGCGACCATCACCGGGAGCGGGCGCACGTCGTCCTCGGTCAGCTCGGGCTCGAGCAACATCGCCTGGACCTCGGCCCAGGCGATCTCGTCGATGGCTTGCTCGTCACCGCCGAGCGACTCGAATTCGGTCGAGCTCCAGACCGTGACCAGCAGCTGCAATCGCACCGACTCGAACAACAACAATTCGGCCAAGGCGGCCTGCAGCTGGGCCGGGCCGTCACCGGCATTGGCCGGGTCGGCCCCGAACGCGCGGGCGAACAGATCTTGGTGAAGGGTGGCGAGGCGCCCGGCGACCGCCTCGTTCTGGGCCTCGACCTCGGCTGCGTCGGGGCCGGCCTTGGGCTTTGCGTCGGGCAGCTGCGCCTCGACGTCGCGCCCGCCGATCGCTGCAATCCAGGGCTGGAGGTCGCGCGGAATCTCGAGCAGCAAGGCGTCGCGCAGACCGGTATGAAATGCCACCAGGTTGGGGAATCGCTCGTCGCAGACGGCCGCGTCTGGCGTCACGCCTCGCATCCGCGCGTCCAGGGCCTCGATGGCGACTTGCTCGAGCTCGTCGCGGAGCTCCGGAAGGTCGACCCCGGATCCGGGATCAGTCCCGCTCGTGCTCGGCAACGCGCGGACGACGGTGGACGTGATCGACGGATCCATGCGAGGCGGCTTTGTAAGTCGGTGATCGCACGGCGCAAGCCCGCACCCCAGTGGGCGCGGTGCCGTGCTTGGCAATCCTCAGTGTGCCCCGAGGATCGGCGAGGCACTACGTCACAGCCCCGGCCGTGTTCCAACGTCCGGTTTCGAGGGCATTGAGGCCAGTAGCGTCTACTGCGCCCCGGCGACCCCGACCTTGACCCGCAGCCGCCTCTTGCGGCCGATCTGCACCCGGAGCCCCTCGGCGCCGCAGCGCTCGGCGGTGATCGACTCGGCCGGATCGGTGGTGATCTCGCCGTTGATCTTCACGGCCCCCGAGCCGATACGCTCGCGAGCGTCGCGCTTGGACTTGAAGCCCTTGACCGCGTCGTGGACGACGAGGTCGAGCAGCTTGATCTCCGCGTCGGCGATCTCGACCAGCGGCAGCGCGCTCCAGTCCTCGCCGCTGCCGAACGCCTGCTCGGCGCCCTTGCGCGCGCGCTCGGCCTCCTCTTCGCCGTGCAGCAGCTTGGTCGCTTCGTAGGCCAGCTCGGTCTTGGCCTGCTTGAGCGCCTTGCCCTCGGCGTCGACCAGCTCTTTGATGTGCTCGAGCGGCAGCTCGGTGAAGCGCCGCAGCAGCATCGGGATGTCGCGATCGTGGCAGTTGATCCAGTACTGAAAGTAGTCGTACGGCGAGAACAGCTCGGGATCGAGCCACACCGCGCCGGTCGCCGTCTTGCCCATCTTCGCGCCGTCGGCCATGACCAGCAGCGGGTAGGTGAGGCAGTGGGCGGTATCGGGGCGATCCTGTTGATCACCGTTGCCGCCGGCCTTGACCCGGCGGATCAGCTCGACGCCGGAGATCATGTTGCCCCACTGATCCGCGCCGCCGACCTGCAGGATGCAGTCGTGCTCGCGGTGCAGGTGCAGGAAGTCGTAGGCCTGCAGCAGCTGGTAGTTGAACTCGAGGAACGAGAGCGGCTGCTCGCTCTCGAGTCGCTCGCGGTAGGTCTTGGCCGCGATCATGCGGTTGACGGTGAAGTGCCGACCGATGTCGCGGAGGAACTCGACGTAGCGCAGCGGCGAGAGCCAGTCGTTGTTGTCGAGCAGGATCGCGTCGTTGGCCGCGCCGCTGTCAAAGCTGATGAAGCGGCTGAACTGCACGCGCAGGGCCGCGAGGTTGTCGGCGATCTGCTCGTCGGACAGCATCTTGCGGGTCTCGCTGCGACCCGAGGGATCGCCGACTCGCGCCGTCGCGCCGCCGAGCAGCATGATCGGTCGATGACCATGCTTCTGCAGGTGTCGGGCGGCCATGATCGTCAGCAGGCTGCCCGCGTGCAGCGACCTCGCGGTTGGATCGTAGCCGTTATAGAAGGTCACCATCCCCGCCGACATCGCGGCGTCGATGGCCGCGAGATCGGAGGCGGCCTCGAAGAAGCCGCGTTCGATGAGCACCCGCAGCGCGGGCGAAGAGACCTCGAGTTGCTCGCTGTCGGCGGGCATGAGGACGGAGGATAGCCGGGCCTGCCGGCCCGCGACAGCGGCTCAGTCGGTCTCGGCGACCGGCGTGCGCTCCAACGCAGACAGCTGCGCTTCGTGGGCCGCGAGCGCGACCTCGAGCGCCTCGAGCCGCGCCTCGACCTTGGCCCGGTAGCGCTGCCGCAGATCCTTCTCGCGGAACAGCTCGTCGGCGATCTGCATGGCGACCAGCAACGCCACGCGCTGCAGCGAGAAGGTCCGCCGTCCGCCGCCGAGCTCTCGCAGATGCGCGTCGACATAGTCGGCGAGCTCCTGGACGTACTCGGGCCCTTCGTCGCTGCGGATCGACAGGACCTGCCCGGCGATCTCGATGCTGACCGTCTGCTTCAAGGCACTCGAAGCCTACGTCAGCTCGGCTTGCTCACGCCAGCTCCGACATTCGAGCCGCTTCTTCATCCTGCCGCAGGGCGCCGAGGACGTCGTCGATGTCGCCGTCCATGAACCCGTTGAGGTTGTGCCGGGTCAGGCCCACGCGATGATCGGTGATCCGATCCTGCGGATAATTGTAGGTGCGGATCTTCTCGGAGCGCTCGCCGGTGCCGATCTGCTCGCGCCGACTGGCGGCGCGCTCGGCCTCGGCCTTCTCGATCTCGATCTCGAGCAGCTTGGAGCGCAGGCGCTTGAGCGCGAGCTCGCGGTTCTTGAGCTGCGACTTCTCTTGATCGACGCGAATCGCGATGCCGGTCGGCTTGTGGGTGATGCGGACCGCAGAGTCGGTGGTGTTGACGTGCTGCCCGCCGGAGCCGCTCGAGCGCATGGCCTCGAACTCGATCTCGCTGGGATCGATCTCGACGTCGATCTCCTCGGCCTCGGGCATCACCGCGACGGTCGCCGTCGACGTGTGGATGCGGCCTTGCGACTCGGTCGCCGGGACGCGCTGGACTCGGTGGACGCCGCGCTCGAACTTCAGCTTGGCGTAGACCTCTCGGCCGGTGACGCGGCCGCTGATCTCCTTGAAGCCGCCGGCCGAGTTCTCCGAGAACTGCACCTGATCGATCGACAGCCTGTGCCGCTCGGCGTAGCGGCTGTACATGCGCCACAGATCGGCGACGAACAGCCCGGCCTCGTCGCCGCCGGTGCCGGCCCGGATCTCGAGGATGACGTTCTTGCCGTCGTTGGGATCCTTGGGCGTCAGCAGCCGGGTCAGCTCCGCGGTGCTCTGCTCGACCGCATGCTCGAGCGCCCGCAGGTCGGCCTGGGCGAGCTCGCGCATGTCGGGATCCTCGAGCAGCTCGCGGGCGTCATCGAGCTGACGCTCGACCTCGCGCAGGCGCCCGAACGCCAGCGCGACCGGGGTCAGCTCGGCGTGCTCGCGCGAGAGCGCCAGGAACCGCTGTTTGTCGGCCACGACCTCGGGCGCGCAGATCATCTCGCCCAGCTCTTCGTGGCGCTCGGCGATGCTCTCGATCTTGGCGCGCAGCTTCGCGTGCATGCTGATGACCACGAGCGGCCCGGCCCGGGAGTCGGGAGCTTTAGCAGCCCGTACAAACGGCCGCAACGGGGGCCGCTCGGCGGCAATTGCCACGTGCGAGACCAGCGGGTATGACTCGGCCCGCAATGGGCGACGAGCGTCGTTGGGCCGCGCGCTACCAGTTCCTCGAAGAGCTGTGGCGTGGACGAGATCGGATCGTCTGCGACCGCGAGCTGGAGACCGCGCTGCACGGCGCCGTCGAAGGTCCGCTCGCCGAGCTGCTCGCGGCGCTGGTCCCTGGCGAAGGCAGCGGCGAGCGAGCGTGGGTGGCCCTGCACAACGATCGTCGGGCCGCTAGCTTCGCGCGCGAGCGCAGCGGGACCGTGTTCGCGTCGGTCGAGGAAGCGGCCGAGCTCGCCAGCGACGAGGGCTGGCAGGTCGCGCTCGTGCACCTGTCGGGGACTTCGCGGGCCGAGCTCGCCAACATGGAGCCGTTCCTCGAGGTGCTCGGCGAGCGACTCGAGGATGATCCCGAGCGCAGCGTCGTGCTCTCGCTGCCGTGCACGGCCGACGAAGACGCGTCCTACGAGCTGCTCGCCGAGCTGGTCGAGGAGCTGTTCGGCGACGGTCGCATCTACGGGCTGACGCAGCCGACGATGGCCGCGTTCTACGACTTCGGTCCGGTGCTCGAGCCCGCGGGCGAGCAGGACGAGCGCTCGGGCGAGGCCGACATCGAGGTCGACAACGTGCTCGGCAGCGAGACCCCGCGCTTCGAGGCGTTCATCGCGGTGGTCGGGGCGAGCATCCCGGGCGAGGGCGTGACCTTCATCGAGCTGCCGGGGTCGATGCCCGCGAGCGCGGCCGCATCGGCTGGCGACGACGACCTCGCCGCGCTGCGTGTGCAGCTGGCCGAGGCGCAGCGCCGCGGTGACATGCAGGCGATCGAGCGGCAGTCGCTGCTCGAGAAGCTCGAGCAGGCCGAGGATCGGATCGCGAGCCTCGAAGATCAGCTCGACAAGTCGCCCGCGACGGCGCCGGCCGCCGAGGCGAGCGCGAGCAGCCAAGCAGGGCCGCGCGTCGACGAGCTGCTCGCGCGCGAGCAGACGCTGCGCTGGGAGATCGAGCGGCTGCGCGGCGAGGTCGAGCGGCTCGAGGCGCGCCCGGTCGAGGAGCTCGAGGCCGAGGTTGCGAGCCTGCGTGCCGAGCTCGACCGCACCCAGCTCGAGCTCGAGCTGGCCACCGCCGAGTACGAGGGCGACGAAGCAGACGCCGACGATGACGAGCTCGACGAGCATGAGGACGAGCTCGACGAGCAGGCCCTCGCCGAGCTCGCGCGCCTGGCCGAAGAGCTCGAGCGAGAGGCCGAGCAGCCGACTGCAGCGCAGGTCCGCGAGTGGCGGCGTGCCCGATCGAAGCTCGAGCATCTGCTGCGCAAGCTCGAGCGAGGCGGCCGCCTGTCGGCGCTCGAGCTGCACCGCGAGCTGGTCCAGCTCAAGAACTTGCTGTGAGGCGGATCCCTGCGCGCTTGCGCAGCTCGGTCCGCTGTTCGGATGGTCGGTAGCGCTTGCCGGCGTTCGCGGACAGGATCTATCCTGACCGAGCGCGAACCACGGATCGCGCTGCACCGACCGCCGCCTGACCAGCGGCATCCACAAACAAATCCGAGTCCCGACGTCGCGCGCTGGCGTGGTCGTCGTGAGCCCCGTCTGACCAACGGGGTTTGAAGCGTCGTGCTCGCACGCTCGGAGCTCGGGTTTTCATTCGAGGAAAAAAAGAAGCCATTAGCCATGCGAGTCGATCCTTCTCAAGCAAAACCTGATTGGTCTGCACTCGAGACCGCCTTCGAACACAACGCCCCCGAGACCCACAGCTACCTCGACCTCGACACCGGCCAGGTGGTGACGATCGTCGACAGCCGGCCGGAAGACGACGAGAAGCGCCTGTCGATCCGTCGTCAGGCGGGTCGCTACGTCCACCTCGATCCTGCCTCGTCGCGCGAGCAGTACCGGTGGATGGAGCGCTTCGTCGCCTCGGTCGAGGACAAGGCCCTGCGCGATCGCCTGGTGCTGGCGATCGACGGCAAGGGGGCCTTCCGCCGCTTCAAGGACGTGCTGCTCTCGTACCCGGTCGAGCGCGATCGGTGGTTCAGCTACCGCGCGACCTTGCTGCACATCTACATCAACAACTGGCTGCGCACGAAGGACATCACGCTCGGCGAGAACCCGCCGTGGGGCAGCCCCGATCAGCCGCCCGAGCCGGACGTCCCGCTCGAGAAGCCGGTCGGTCGCCGCGGCGAGGGCCCGACCGAGACGCTGCGCAGCAAGGCCAAGGATCTGGTCGAGCAGCTGCCCGCGCTCGAGCTGCCGGCCGCGATCGCCTACTTGCGCTTCCTCGGCGAGCGCATGCCGTCCGTTCATGAGTGACGGCGCCCGCGCTGCGTTCCGCCACTTCGTGGGCATCAGCCTCGGTGGCGGTCGCGGCAAGACCACCGCGGTCGCGCGGTTGGAAGTCCGCGCCGGTCAGCTGACGCTGGCCGAGGCGCGGACGCGCTTTGGTCAGCGTGGCGGTGGCGAGGTCGAGCGCGACGGCGCGGCCGCAGAGCCGCCGTTTCGCGACGACGTGCTGCTGCGGTGGTTCGAGCGCTGGGTCGACGACGGGACCGTCGTCGCCTTCGATGCGCCGTTGACCTTGCCGCCGTGCGTGCGCTGCCAGCTCGCATGTCCGGGCGTCGACGCGTGCACGGTGCCGGTCGTGGCGTGGATGCGGCGACACGGCGAGCAGCTGATCGTCCGAACCGGGCGCAGCGATCCCGGCAAGCCGTCGGTCACGCCCTACACGCAACGCGCGACCGAGCTGATGCTCGAGCGCGCGACCTTGCAGCCGCGCGAGGCACTGGGGCAGGGCATGGGCCCGCTCGCCGCCCGCGCGGCGTATCTGCGTCGGGCGCTGTCGCCGAAGCTGCGGCTCCACGAGAACCTGATCGAGGTCCACCCGCGCGCCACGTTGATCCGCCTGTTCGGCGACCGCGAGGAGCGACGCACCCGACACGGCTCGGCGATGCAGACCTGGGAGGTCCGCAAGCAGATGCTCGGCGACCTGGTCGAGGGCGTGGCTTTCGATCGCGTGTGGCCCGATCTCGTGGTTCGCAACGTGCACGTCTTCCACGCCGTGGTCTCGGCCTTCACCGCCTATTTTTGGGCGCGCGAGGGCTGGCGCGGCCCGGAAGACCTGCTGGTCGCCGCCACCGAGCGCGCCGATCAGCTGGCGCAGGCGGTCGACGAGCTCGGCGATCTCTGGCTCGAAGATGGTTGGATCTGGGCGCCACCGACCCGGGATCGACGCGAGCCCTGAGCCCGACGCAAACGCGGATTGCTCGGCGCCGCGGCGTCGCTGGCACCATGATCGATCGACTCGCGCGAACAGCCGCTCGCGCGGCTTGGTCGATGGTATGGTGTGGACGACCTTGTTTGCGGAGGGCTCCTTGACCATGTTGAAGCGCGTCGTTCACCTCAGCGTTGCCTCGTTGTTCCCACTGCTCGCGTTGGCCTGTGCGACCGGCAGCGAAGACGATTCGTCGAGCTTCGGGACCTTCACCACGCAGCCGACCAGCTTCGGCGACGACAACGACGACATGGACGACGAGCCCGAGACCGGCGAGGCCGAGGCCGAGGGTGATGGGGATGGGGATGGCGATCCGAGCGGCGATGGTGATGGCGATCCGAGCGGCGATGGTGATGGCGATCCGAGCGGCGATGGTGATGGCGATCCCACCGGCGAC
>DATLLB010000791.1:0-5887 GCA_035538075.1 Enhygromyxa sp. | reverse complement strand
TTCGGTACCTGCTCAGGTGCGCCTCGATGGCCGGGTACGCGTCGATGTCGATGCCCCGCCGCGTGAAGATCATCCAGCGCTCGCGCCACTGTTCCCCGACGCGGACGCGTTCCCGTGCATCATCACGGTCCGCAGGAACGCCCCCGACGTCGACCATGAAGTGAGCGTGACGCAGCATCAGGTCGAGCCGCACGAGTTCTCGCTGCTGCAGCGCACGCTCGACGAGCAGGGGTGGTCGCTCGAGCCCCCGGCCGCGCAGGCGCTGCTCGAGAAGCTGCGACGAAATGGCGTGGCGCTCGCGGACTATGCCGCGATCAAGCCCTATCGCGGCGTGGTCACGGGCTGCAATGCGGCGTTCTTGATCGATCAATCGACGAAGGATCGGCTGTGCCGCGAGCACGCGCGCTCATCGGAGATCCTGAAGAAGTACGTGCGCGGCCAGGATGTCGGGCGGTGGTCGGCGCAGTGGCGCGAGCGCTGGATGATCTTCACGCGGCGGGGCATCGACATCGACGCGTACCCGGCCATCGAGGCGCACCTGAGCAGGTGCCGACGGCAGCTCGAGCCGCGCCCGCAGGATTTCGACGGAGGCGAGTGGCCCGGGCGCAAGCCGGGCAACTACGCGTGGTACGAGATCCAGGACTCGACCGATTATCACGAGCACTTCGAGCGGCCGAAGATCCTCTATCAGGAGATCCAGTTTCACCCCGCGTACGCGCTGGACGATGTCGGCCTCTACGCCAACAACAAGGCGTTCCTGCTGCCGTCCGACGATCCGTGGTTGCTCGCGGTGCTCAACAGCCCGGCGATGTGGTGGCACAACTGGCGGGTCCTCGTGCACATGAAGGACGAGGCGCTCAGCCTCGCCGGGGATAAGATGGTGGGCGTACCGATTCCGCGTCCGAGCGCGGCGCAGGCCGATGCGGTCGCGGCTCGGGTCGAGAGCATCGTGCAGCTCACCCGCAGCGTGTTCGCGGCCAACGCCGTCGTGCGGGAGCTGCTGCGTGTGGAGTGGGGCGTCGACAAGCCTGGTCAGGCGCTGGCTGATTTTTCGGGGCTCGGTCGCGAGCCGTTCGTCGAGCGCGTGAAGAAGCGGCGGAAGAAAGGCAGCCCGCGACTGAGCCCCGCAGCAATCGCCGAGCTGGGCTTGCTGTACGACGAGCACGCGCCTCCGGTGATCGACGCGCGCGCTCGAGAGCGTGCGGGTGTGATCACCAGCCGGGAGGCATCCGCGGCGGCGCCGTGGCCCGCATGAGCGCGAGGTCGGAGTCGTCGAGTCCGTAGGCGGTGTGGACGGCCTCGGCGATCGCTCGCTCGAGATCGAGGATGCGAGCGATCGCCGAAGCCGTCCACACCGCCTACGGACTCGACGAGTCCGACCTCGCGCTCATGCGGGCCACGGCGCCGCCGCGGATGCCTCCCGGCTGGTGATCACACCCGAACGCTCTCGAGCGCGCGCCGGGCTGCGAGCGCCGATCCAAAGCGCTCGTCGGGCCGCTTGGCGAGCAACGTCTGCACGATCGCCTCGAGGTCGGCATGACGAGCCAGGCTCGGCTCGATCGAGGCGAGGCTCGGCGGCTCGTTGTTGATGTGCGCCCGCCAGAGATCGGTCACCTCCTCGAACTCGAAGGGCCGCCGACCGGTCAGCATCTCGAATAGCACGATGCCGACCGCGTAGAGATCGGTGCGCACGTCGACGGCCTCGGCGAGGATCTGCTCGGGCGCCATGTAATCAGGCGTGCCGAACACCATGCCGGTTCGAGTGAGGCGCTGGCACTCGGCCGGGCCGAGCACGTCGTCGAGCATCTTGACCAAGCCGAAGTCGATGATCTTGACCTGCTCGCCGCTCGGGCTGCTGGCCAGCAGCACGTTCTCGGGCTTGAGGTCGCGGTGGACGAGGCCGTACTGGTGGGCGTGGTGGAGGCCGCTGAGCAGCTGACGCGTGAGCGTGACGGCGCGGGCGGGGATCAGCGGGCCGTACTCGAGCTCGGTCGCGAGATCGTGGCCGTCGATCAGCTCCATCACGAAGAACATGCCGCCGTCCTCGGTCACGCCGACGGCATGCAGCGCGGCGATGTTGGGGTGCGAGAGCATGGCCTGGGCAGCCGCTTCGCGCTGAAACCTGGCGGTGAGCTCCGCCGAGGTCGCGACGCTGGCGTGGAGGCGCTTGATCGCAACCGGATGTCCGCGCTCGTCGACGGCGCGATAGACCACGCCCATGCCGCCTTCGCCGAGCTCGGCTTGCACGGAGTAGCGGTCGAGCAGAGTCTGGCCGATCACCGGACAACGCTCGCAACGCTCGCGCTCGCGGTCAAGCCGGCGCTCCGCCCATCGGGAGAGCCATCGGGAGGGCCACGCTCTTTTGCGCTTTGCGTCCGCGTGGCAGGCTTCTAAAAGGATCCCACGATGGACGGCGGAGAGATCATTGCCAGCGTGCTCGAGCGCCAAGGTGTGCGCCAGCTCTACACCCTCTGCGGCGGACACATCTCGCCGATCCTGGTCGCGGCCAAGCGTGCTGGCATCGCCATCTACGACGTGCGCGACGAGGCCAGCGCGGTGTTTGCTGCGGACGCGACCGCGCGCATGACCGGGATCCCCGGCGTCGCTGCGGTCACGGCCGGGCCGGGGCTGACCAACACGATCACGGCGGTCAAGAACGCCCAGCTGGCCGAGTCGCCGGTGGTGATCCTCGGCGGCGCGACGGCGACGGTGCTCGAGGGACGCGGCTCGCTGCAGGACATCGATCAAGTCGCCTTGATGGCGCCGCACGTGAAGCAGGTGTTCACGCCCAAGGCCGTGCGCCAGCTGGTGCCGACGCTCGAGAGCGCGTTTCGGATCGCGCGTGAGGGCGTGCCGGGGCCAGTGTTCGTGGAGACGCCGGTCGATCTGCTGTACCCCGAGTCGGTCGTGCGTGGCTGGTACATCGATCAAGGCGGGGTCAAGAACCCGAAGAACCTGGTTGGCTATGCGACGCGGGCGTTCCTCGAGCAGCACCTCGCGCGGCAGTTCTGGGGCGCGCCTGGGCCCCAGCCGTCCGTGCCTGCGCCCGAAAAGTTGCTCGAGGCCAGCCGCCGCGAGTTCGAGAAGGTCGCCGGGTGGATCCGCAGCGCGCAGCGGCCGGTGCTGGTGCTCGGCAGCCAGACCGTCTCGGCCGTGTCCGAGGTGCCGGCGATCATCGACGCGATCGATCGGCTCGGCGTGCCCGTGTACCTGGCCGGCGGCGCGCGAGGGCTGCTCGGCCGCGAGCATCGCCTGCAGTTTCGCCACGCGCGGACGCCCGCGCTCAAGGCCGCCGATCTGGTGCTGGTGTTCGGCTTCCCGCTCGACTTTCGGCTCGGCTACGGGCGCTCGATCGGCAGCAAGGCCAAGCTCGTGACCATCAACCTCGCCGTCGATGCGCTCACGCAGAATCGCCGGCCCACGCTCGGGGTCCATGGGCACCCGGGCCGCTTCGTGATCGCGCTCGCGGACGCGATCGGCAAGAGCTCGATCGCTAGCAAGTGGACGCAGTGGTTCGACGACCTGCGCAGCCGCGAGGCCGCCCGCGACGCGGAGATCGTCGAGCAGGGCAAGGCCGAGCTCGCGGGGGTCAACCCGATCGATCTGTTCCTGCGGCTCGAGCAGCAGCTCGCGGACGACAGCATCCTGGTGGTCGACGGCGGCGACTTCGTGGCCACGGCTTCGTACATCCTGCGACCACGGCGGCCACTCTCGTGGCTGGATCCCGGCGTGTTTGGGACGCTCGGGGTCGGCGGTGGCTTTGCGGTCGCGAGCTGTGCGGTGCGGCCGTCGGCGGAGGTGTGGCTGATCTACGGCGACGGATCGTCGGCGTACTCGCTGGCCGAGATCGACACCTGCGTGCGCCGAGGGCTCGCGCCGATCGTCGTGATCGGCAACGACGGATCGTGGCAGCAGATCGCCCGCGATCAGGTCGAGCTGCTCGGCGACGCGTGCGGGACCGAGCTGCTGCGGACCGCCTATCACACGGTTGCCGAGGGCTACGGCGGGCGCGGGTTGTTGCTCGATGATCCGAGCAAGATCGACGCGACGCTGGCCGAAGCCAAGGCGCTCGCGAAAAAAGGTACGCCCGTGGTGATCAACGCGATGATCGGCACCACCGAATTTCGCAAGGGCTCCATCTCGATTTAGCCGTCGTCTGGCGCTCGCGGCGGGCGCCGGCGGGTTGGTGAAGCCGCTCGCTCGTGGCAACCTGCGGGCGAGCAATGTTTCCGATCGATGGTCACATCCTCGTGCTCGGGGTCCTGGTCTTGCTCGCGATCTTGTCGAGCAAGATCAGCGCGCGGGTGGGGGTGCCGCTGCTGGTCGTGTTCGTGATCCTCGGGATGCTGGCCGGCTCCGAGGGCCCGGGCGGGATCGCGTTCGACGACTACACGCTCGCGCATGCGGTCGGCAGCGTCGCGTTGATCCTGATCTTGTTCGACGGCGGGCTGCAGACCTCGATGGCGGCGCTGCGGCGAACGGCTGCGCCTGCGGGCACGCTGGCCTCGTTCGGGGTGGTCATCACCGCGGGTGTCACCGGGGTGCTCGCGTCGTATGCGTTGGACATCCCGATCGCCTATGGCTTGCTGCTCGGCAGCATCGTCGGCTCGACCGACGCGGCCGCCGTGTTCGCGACGCTGCGCAACACCGGGCTCCACTTGCGGCCGCGGCTGACCTCGACGCTGGAGATCGAGAGCGGCTCCAATGATCCGATGGCGGTGCTGCTGACGGTCGGCTGCCTCGAGTACATCCGCGGCACGATCGAGGGCGCGGCGTCACTGGGGCTGTTCTTCGTCCAGCAGATCGCGTTTGGCGTTGCGATCGGTTGGGCGGCTGGGCGCGGGATCGTGTGGTTGATGAACCAGGTCCGGCTCCCGGCGGCGGGTCTGTATCCGATCCTGAGCCTGGCCGGCGCGCTGGTCTCGTTCGGCGTGGCCGCGGCGCTCGGCGGCAGCGGGTTCTTGGCCGTCTACGTGACCGGCATCGTGATCGGCAACCGCCGCGTGGTGTTTCAGCGGGGCGTTCGCCTGTTTCACGACGGGCTCGCGTGGCTCGGACAGATCACGATGTTCGTGGCGCTCGGGCTGCTGAGCTTCCCCTCGCAGGTGCGCGAGGCCGGCTCCGAGGGGATGCTGCTGGCCGGCATCTTGATGTTGATCGCCCGGCCGCTCGCGGTTGCGCTGTGCCTGCTGCCGTTTCGCTACGACTGGCGCGAGATCGTGTTCGCCTCGTGGGCTGGGCTCAAGGGCGCGGTGCCGATCGTGCTGGCGATCTATCCGCTGATGTTCGCGATCGATCACGCCGCGGCGATCTTCAATTTGGTGTTCTTCGTGGTGCTCGTCTCGGTGCTGATTCAGGGCTGGAGCCTGGGGCTGCTGGCGCGCTTGCTGAAGCTGACCGTCGACGCGCCCGCCGAGCCGCCGGTCACGATCGAGGTCACCTCGCTGCGAGAGGTCGACGCCGACATCGTCTCGTACCTGGTCAAGTCCAACGCGCGCGCGGCTCATCGGCGGCTCGATCAGCTCGATCTCGAGGTCGACATGGTCGTCGCGTTGATCGTGCGTGAGCGCGAGCTGGTCGTCCCCAAAGGCAGCACGGTGATCCTGCCTGGCGATCACGTGTTCGTGACCCTGCGGCCGCGCTCGCGCTGGCTGGTCGACCACGTGTTCTCGCCGGAGGGCTCGGCGATGCTGCTCGAGCCGCTCGACGGACGCGCGAGCCTGGCCGAGCTCGAGCAGCGCTACGGGCTCCCGCTGCCGGGCGAGCCGAGCCGCACGCTCGCGGAGCTGCTGACCGACACGCTCGGGCGGTCGGTCCAGCGGGGCGATCAGGTGAAGCTCGGGATGCTGCGCTTCACGGTCGCCGACGTCGATCGCCACGGCGCGCC
>DATLLB010000790.1:0-7520 GCA_035538075.1 Enhygromyxa sp. | reverse complement strand
CGCTACGACGACGCGCTGCGGGCCGGGCTCGAGCACGCTGGGCCACGGCGGCTCGAGCTGCTCGAGGCGCTCGAGCCCGGCGCCGGTCGTCCGCGCGTGACCGCGGCGCTGCGCCTCACGGCCGGCGAGCTCGAGCGCCTGCTCGAGCCGGAGGCCGAGCTCGGTGGCTGCGAGCGCGAGCACGACTTGGAGGTCGAGCTCGAGCCGCCCGGCGAGGTTCCGGTCCACGACGCGGCGCTGGTCGCTGGTGCGGCGCGCTTGCTCGACGCCTGCCGACTGGTCGCGCTGCGCAGCGACTCGGGTCGCGCTGCGCGGCAGCTCGCGCTCGATCTCGCCTGTGTCCTCGCCGTGCCGGTCGCGTTCGTCGGCGTCGGCGATCGGCTGCCGAGCCAAGCCAGCCTCGAGCGCTTCATCGGCCGCGCGCTGCCGGTCATCGATCTGCGCGGGTGGCCGAGCGATCGGCCGCTCCCGCGTGCGCCGCTCGAGCGCATCGCCGCGAAGCTGCCTGCGCTGCTGGTGCTGGTCGGTGAGCGAGCCGACTGCGGACGCCTGACCAGCTTCGAGGCGCCCGCGCTGGATGAACGCGAGAGCCGGCGCGTGTGGACGCAGGTGCTCGCCGATCGCGAGCACGCGCACGAGCTCGCTCGGCGCTTTCGCGTGGATCTGTGCGAGGCCCGACGAGCGGCGAGCGAGGCCGGCGAGCGCACGATGCTCGGCGGCGACGCACGACCTGCCACCGCCGAAGAGATCGCGGTCGTGCTGCGCAGCCGCGGCGCTCGTCGCATGGGCCGGATGGTCACGCACCTGCGCGGGCAAGCGCGACTGCACGAGCTGGTCGTGCCCGACTCGATTCGCGCGCAGCTCGACGACATCGTCGGCTGGCGTCGAGCGGCGGCGGTGGTCGAAGCGGCGCTGCGCGAGCGGCAGGGCAGCGACCGCCTCGGGCGTGGGTTGACCTGCCTGTTCTCGGGCCAGCCTGGCACCGGCAAGACCTTCGCCGCGCAGTGTCTGGCGACCGAGCTCGGGCTCAACCTCTATCGCATCGACCTCTCGCAGGTCGTGTCGAAGTGGTTGGGCGAGACCGAGAAGGCGCTCGCGCAGGTGTTCGACGAAGCCGAGGCCGGCCACGGCGTGCTGCTGTTCGACGAGGCCGACGCGTTGTTCGGCAAGCGCACCGAGGTCAAGGACGCGCACGACCGCTACGCCAACGTCGAGGTCGGCTACCTGCTGCAGCGGATGGAGTCGTTCACCGGGATCGCGATCTTGACGACCAACCTGCGCAGCAACATCGACGCCGCGTTCATTCGTCGGCTGCGCTTCGTGATCGAGTTTGCGATGCCCGACGCCGATCGGCGTCTGCAGCTGTGGGAGCAGGCGCTGCCGCCTGCGCGCATGCGTGCGCCGGAGCTCGAGCAGGCGCTCGTGTGCTTCGCCGAGCGCTTTCGCCTGGCCGGCGGGCACATCCACAACATCGGCCTGGCGGCCGCGCACTTGGCCGCCGCGGAGCAGCAGCAGCTCGCGCCTCGGCATCTCGTGCGTGCGACCTTTCGTGAGCTCGAGAAGGCCGGCCTCGCCCGCTCGGCGGCCGACTTCGGCCCGCTCGCGCAGTGGCTCGAGCCGGAGGAGCGC
This sequence comes from Enhygromyxa sp., assembly GCA_035538075.1. GTDB lineage: Bacteria > Myxococcota_A > Polyangia > Nannocystales > Nannocystaceae > Plesiocystis. The sequence goes on along the minus strand of DATLLB010000790.1, from coordinate 5,891 downwards.
GAGCGTCGACGTCAGCGTCGCAACAGCGAGCCCGGGGCCAAGCTCAGGCTCGCGCTGCGGGAGGTCGGATCGTGAGGCCGGCGCTCGAGCTCGAGGTGGCCGGGGTGGTCGTCGAGACCAGCCTGGCGACCGACGACGCCGCGCGGCTCGGCGCTCAGCTCGAGCGAGCGTTCGCGCTGCTGGCCGAGCGCCTGCGTGCGCTGCCGGCCGGCACCAGCGAAGGCCTGCGCGACCTCGCGATCGACCGGCTCGTGATCGATCTCGACGAACACCATCGCGCGCTGCAAGGCGACGGCGCGTCGCTGCTCGCCGACGAGCTGCTGCGTCAACTTCTCGCCCGAACCCAGGTGTAGAGACATGTCCAGCAACCAGTACAAATACCTTCGCGGAGCGTTCATCGCCTACGATCCGGGCGGCTATCCGGACGATGACAGCAAGAAGCGGACGATCCCGTTTCGCTTCAACCCCGAAGGCCTGACGCGCAGCCTGACGGTCGAGCAGGGCGGCGCCAGCGGTGGCACCGAAGGGGCCACGACCGGCGAGAGCAGCAGCGAGACCGAGCAGGCCGCCGACGCGGCGCTCGGGTCGGTGGGCGAGAGCTTCTCGTTGCTGATCCGGCTCGACTTCCACGATCGCGTGCAAGCTGCCGACGATCTCGACGCCGAGCTCGGGCTGCTGCCCGAGCTGGCGGCGCTCGAGGATCTCTTGCACGCAGCGCCCAGCGAGAGCGAGGACGCGAGCGACGGGCGCGAGCCGGTCGAGCAGCGCTCCGCTCGTCCGACTCTACTGTTTGTCTGGGGTCGCAAGCGGGTGTTCCCGGTGCGGATCACCGCGATGGAGATCAACGAGACGCTGCACAACAGCGAGCTCGCGCCGACCCGCGCCGAGGTCCAGGTCAGCCTCAGTGTGGTCGGTGACGCCGAGGCCCGCGACAACCGGGCGGTCGCCGACGCGCTGGCCTTCCGGCAGCGCAACCGTCGGCGTTGGGCGCAGCTGTTCCTCGATCGCACCGCGCAACAGAACACCAACATCCTGCCGCTGTGAGTGACGGACGATGATCAGCAAGCGATCCCGCTACGCCAAGCTCGGCACCGTCGTGGTCCCCGACCACACCGGCGCCAGCGTCGAATTGCTCGCGCTGCGCGAGCGGCCGCAGCTCGACGCGGTGCTCGAGATCAGCCCGCGTCCGGGCGAGCGCCTCGATCACCTCGCGCACCGCTACTACCGAGACTCCACCAAGTTCTGGCGCATCTGCGACGCCAGCGACGAGCTCGATCCCTTCGATGTCGTGGTCGTCGGTCAGCCACTCGCGATTCCGCCGTCGCGCTGAGCCGCGCTGCTCCTCTCTCACCCAGCGTTCGATCCGTGCCCACGCCCAAGCTCAACGTCCTGCTCGATGACGAGCGCCTGACCGCGTCAGTGCTCGCGCAGCTCGATCGCGTCGAGGTCCACGCTCGCGCCGATCAGCCGAGCATGCTGGCGCTGCGCTTTCGCATGCGTCAGGCGCCCGACGGCGAGTGGGCGCCGATCGACGACGCCGAGCTGTTCTCGCCCGCACGGCGCATCAGCGTCGATCTGGAGGCGCCCGGCGGCGTGCCCACGCGCGTGTTCTCGGGCCACGTCAGCCACGTGCGTCCGCACTTCGAGAGCATCGAGAGCAACTGCTACGTCGAGGTGCTCGCCGCCGATCGGGCCGCGCTGATGGACGTCGAGGACAAGCTCGCGGCCTGGCCCGACAAGACCGACGGCGAGGTCGTCAGCGAGATCTTCTCGGCCTGGGGCATCGACGAGGTCGAGGTCGCCGACACGCAGGCGAGCCACGCCGCCGACAAGCACCTGCTGATGCAGCGCGAGAGCGACTGGCGCTTCATCCAGCGGCTCGCGCGACGCAACGGCTGCTCGGTCTGGCTCGAGCCGGGCGAGGACGGTGCGCCGGTCGGATACTTCGGGCCGCTGCCGCTCGATCGCGAGACGCAGGCGGACCTGACGATCCTCCGCGCGGGCAGCAACCTGGTCTGGGTTGACGTGCAGCAATTGTCGATCGCGCCGGTTCGCTTGGTCGGCGCGGCCATCGATCCGATCGAGAAGCGGATCGTCCGGAGCGAGGGCGAGCCGGAGCTCGAGTCGCTCGGCGCCGAGAACCTGGCCGACACGATCGAGTCGGCGTTGCAGGGCTTCGAGGTTGGTGCCGCACAACGACTGCTGCGCGACGGCGGGCCGACGGCCGAGGCGATCGCGGCGTTCGGCACCGGCTCCACCGACAGCGCCCGCTTCGTGCTCGAGGCTCGCGGTGAGCTCGACGCCAGCCTCTATCGCGGGTTGCTGCGGCCCCACCGTCCGGTGCTGCTCAAGGGCGTCGGCCGGCGCTTCGCCGGCAAGTGGTGGGTGCACGCGGTGCGGACCACCCTCGAGAGCAACCACCTTCGCCAGCACTTCGTGTTGATCCGCAACGACCTCGACCTGACCGGGTCCGAGGAGTTTGGCCGCGAGGCCGAGGAGGTCGAGGCGCAATGAGCATGCACGCCGACACGCTCGAGCAGCTGCGGCAAGCGTTCGAGCACCTGGTTCGTGGGCGCTTCTACGGCAAGTACGAAGGCGTGGTCACCGATGTCGACGATCCACTCGGGATCGCGCGGCTGCGGGCCAGGGTGCCGGCGGTGTTCGGCGAGCAGCTCGAGTGCGGCTGGGCGCTGCCGTGCGCGCCGTTCGGCGGCGGCAAGGAGCGTGGCGCGTACATGCTCCCGGAGGTCGGCGACACGGTCTGGATCGAGTTTGCGGCCGGCGATCCGAGCCGACCGATCTGGGCGGGCTGCTTCTGGGGCGCGCCGAGCAGCAGCGGGAGCGACGACGATCTCGCCGAGGAGTCGGGCGCCGAGCTGCCGAGCGAGGCGCAGCCCGGCCAGCTGGTGATCAAGACCGCGGCCGGTCACCTGATCCACATCGATGACGAGGGCGGGCAGATCATGATCACTGCGTCCGACGGCGACACGCGGGTGGTCGTCGACGCGGCCGGCAAGGTCGTGATCGAGGCCGGCGAGATCAGCCTCGGCAAGAACGCGAGCGAGAAGCTCGTGCTCGGCGACGCGTTCATGCAGCTGTTCAACCAACACACCCACTCGACCGGCGTCGGACCCTCGGGTCCGCCGACTCCAACCATGACCTCCGCGCAGCTGTCGAGCGTCAGCAAGACCGAGTAGCCATGCCGCTCATCCCCATCAGCTTGGCGCTCGAGCTCGAGCAACGCTGGCTCACCGGAGCCGGCAACCAGTCGGCCAACTCGGCGGCCGAGTCGGCCGATCGCTTCGCCGGCATCGTCAGTCAATGGTTCTCGACCGCGCTCGCGGGCGGTTTCCCCTGCACGACTGCCTTCGCTCGCAAGCCGCAGCTCTCGTCAATGGCGGCCTCGGCCTTGAGCTCGCCGACGCCGGAGATCGCCGGCGCGCGGCTCGGGGCCGCGGTCGCCAGCTACATGACCGGCCAGAGCTTCGGCACCGGCGTGGCTGCGGCCCCGATCGCGACCGCGGCTGCGATCGCCGGGTTCGCGGGTGTGTTCGCCGATCTCGAGGCCGAAACCAGCGAGCGCGCCAGCTTGATCGCGCTCGCGTGCTGGGGGCTGGCGCTGTCGACCTTGGTCAGCTTCGCCGCGCCGCCCGGCGCCTACCCAATCACCTGAGTGGATGCCATGTCCGAACGCTACATCTACCAGCCCTTTCGCTTCGGTCGTCAAGGCGGCGTGGCGATCACCGACGACGGCGATCGTCACCTCAGCGACAAGATCATGGCCGTGCTGTTCACCGCGCCGGGTGAGCGCGTCAACCAGCCCGACTTCGGCGTAGGCCTCAACCGCGTGGTGTTCGAGACCCTCGATCCGCTGACCCTCGCCGCGCTCGAATTTCGCATCAGCGAAGGGCTCTCCCGCGACATCGGCGACGACCTGCACATCGACGGCGTCGACGTGCGTGCGCCCGAGCAGGCCCACGGTGAGCTGATCCTCGACATCGCCTATCGGCGCCGCGGTGATCGTCGCGCCCGTCACCTGGAGATCGAGCTGTGATTGGGCCCGATCTGCAGTGGGACGATCCGCAGCTCGAAGGCGCGAGCTGGCAGGGCATCCGCTACCTCGAGCTGGTGAGCTCGACGCAGCTGCTCGTCCATCTCGCGCTCGCAGCCGACGGCTTCGAGCAGAGCGACGTCAGCGTGAGCGGGCCCGATCCGATCGCATACACGGTCAGCTTCCCTGAAGACGGGGGTGGCAACCGGCTCGCGCGCATTCAGATCGACTTCGTCGAGCCAGGCGGACACGGCACCTGGTACGTGAGCCTCGAGGCGCCCAACGGCGTGATCCTCAACCCATTCTTCGCGCTCGCCGACTTCGTGTTCGCGATCCAGTGCGACGCCGGAGACTGCCGCCCACTCGGGGCCACGGCCACGACCGAGCCGGCCAAGGCGCCCGAGCTCGATCTGCTCACGAAGGACTACCAGGGCTTCCTGACCTTGCTCGCCGATCGCATCGGCGTCAGCAATCGCTCGTGGTCGGATCTGGCCCCGGCCTCGCTCGAGCGCGTGCTCGTCGAGCTGCTCGCTCACCACGGCGACGCGCTGTCCTACTACCAAGATCGCGTCGCCAACGAGGCCTTCCTCGACACCGCCACGCAGCGCTTCTCGCTCGCCCAGCACGCCTTGCTGCTCGGCCAGACCCTGCGCGAGCACCAAGCCGCGCGCACGCTGCTGGCGATCACCGTGACTGAAGCCGGCGAGCTCCCGGCTGGCGCTCGCGTTCGCATGCCACGACGGCCGAGCGAGGCCGCGGTGATCTTCACCGTCGCCGAGACTCGCCGGGTCGAGCCGGGCCACGACCCCGACGACTTGTTGCCGGCGCAGTGGCCCGGCGCGAGCACGGCCACGATCCCGGTCGGCGCGAGGAGCCTGCTGTTGTGGGGCCACCATGACGAGCTCAGGGTCGACGACCGGCTCGCCTTGGTGCAGGGCTCGACCTCCGAGGTTCACACCCTCGCGCGCATCGAGCTGCTCGAGCTGCCGGGCTGGACCGATGATCCCGAGCAAGCGCTGACGACTGACGCGGTCGACGTCACGCGTGTGCACTTCGTAGACGCGCTCGCCAACAGCTATCGCGTGTGGAGCCCCGAGCAGCCGCTGCGCGTGCACGGCAACCTCGTCGAGGCCCGCGCCGGAGAGCTGCGTCGCGCGGTGCTGCCGACGTCCGAGAGCGGGGCGCTGCAGCGCGAGGACGTCGAGCTGCGCCTGAGTCGACAAAACGCCGTGATCACTCGCGACGGTCGCAGCGGCACCGCGCGTTGGCTGCTGCGATCGCTGCGTGTGCCCGAGGGCCCGGTGCTGTGGGACCTCGTCGATCCCGACGATGTCGACGGCGAGCAGTGCCCGGCGCTCGAGGTCGAGGTCGATGGCACGCTCTGGTCGCGTCAGGATCACCTCCATCGCTCGCGCGCCTACGATCAGCACTACACGGTCAGCAGCGACGAGCGCGGCTTCCTGTGGATCCACTTCGGCGACGACCGCAAGGGTGAGGCGATCGGCCTGAGCCTGGACTCCGAGCTCGGGCTCGCAAGCGCGGAGCCGGAGCTCGAGCTGGTGCTGCGCTACCGGGTCGGATCGCCGGCCGCCGGCAACATCGCGCTCGGCAAGCTCACCGAGCTGGTTCGGCCCGCCGATCCCGAGAGCCAGCTCGCCGCGCAGCTGGCCGAGCTCGGCACGATCGCGGTGACCAATGTGATCCCCGGCAGCGGCGGGCCGAACCAGCTCGGTGAGCTTGCCGAGCGCGATGTTGCCGGCGGCCGGCGATCCGACCCGGTAGCGCAGCACCAGCTCGAGCTCCGGCTCCGCGCTTGCGAGCCCGAGCTCGGAGTCCAGGC
>DATLLB010000789.1:0-8347 GCA_035538075.1 Enhygromyxa sp. | reverse complement strand
TGCGCCGCATCCCGCCGCCACCTCCGGTTGGCCCGCCCAAGAAGAAGTGATGCCGCCGATCCGCCGCGCGGCCGTCCGCGCACGATGCCTGTCGATCGCCGTGCTCGGCTTGCTCGGGCTCGCGCGAGCAGGCGAGCAAGCCGAGCACGGCGATCGACAGGCATCGTGCGCGGACGGCCGCGCGGCGGATCGGCGGCATCACTTCTTCTTGGGCGGGCCAACCGGAGGTGGCGGCGGGATGCGGCGCATGCCGGAGCTGCTCGACTCGGGCGCAGGATTGCCGAGATCATCCTCGTCGTCGACCTCGTCGATCTCGTCGATCACGTCCTCGTCGTCGGTCAGCATGGAGGCGAAGGGATCGTCGTCACCGCGCTTGCTCGGGCTCGTGACCGGTGGCGCGACGGGGCTCGACGCGGTCGGAACCTTGGGCGCAGCAGCCACGCTGGGAACCGAGGGAACCGTTGGTGCCGGCCCGGTCTTCGGCGGCGCGGGGACGCGTGGCGGCATGCCGGGCAGGACCACGCGCCCTGGCTTCGCGGAAGAAGTCTCGGGTGGTTTGGGTGCGGCGACGGGCTTGCCCGGCAGCGGCGAGGCCCCGCTGTCGCCCGGCTTGCGAACCGTCGGCGCCGCGGGCAGAGGCGAGGCTCCGCTGTCTCCCGGCTTGCGCACGGGCGCGACCGGCAGCGGCGAAGCCCCGCTGTCGCCCGGCTTGCGAGGCAGGCGGCTCGGCAGCGGCGAGGCGCCGCTCTCTCCGGGCTTGCGCGGCATCGGTCGCAGCCCCGAGGAGCTGTCTTCCAGGGCGCCGAGCGTCGCGGCCTTGCCGGTCACGCCGGGCTTTGGACGCTTGGCCTCGGCGGCGGCATCTTCGGCCGCGATCTGATCGGCGGCCGCCTGCGCTGCGTCGAGCTCCTCGAGCAGACCCGCGAACGGATCCTCGCCGAGCGACGCGTCCTCGACCGCCGGCAGCTCGGACGCGCCGCTGACCTCGATGTCCTCGAAGCCCGGCCCCGAGTCGCTCGCCTGTGCGGCGGCCGGCGCTGCGACGCGCTCCTCGACCTCCACCTCCATGTCGAGATCGAAGTCGAAGTCGTCGGTTGGCTTGTTGGCCGCGGCGCCAGGCGCCCGCCACAGCCGCGCGAGCGTGGGATAGCGACTCCAGTACTCGCCCGCGAAGTTGCCCGGCACGCCAGGCCCCGGGACCCGCACGCGGATCAAGCCCGCGACCACGCTGACCGCCAGCACATGCCCGGCGTAGTAGGTGTCGATCGCCTCCTTGAACCGCCAGAACAACGCCTGCGGCTTCTCGGCGCGGCCGATGATCGCCTTCCACAAGCGCAGCGGTCCGTGCTCGATCACCGGGGCGAACAAGAACTCGCGACCGCTGCGGAACAGCAGCTCGAAGCGCTCGTGCTCGACGACCACGTCGTCCTCACCGATGCCGAGCTCGTGCAGGCCCGCGACCAGCTGCGAGGGCTTGGGCCTTCGCCGGCGGAGCTTCTGCAGGGTCACGACCTCGCGGCGCATGTCCTCGTCGCGCAGCAGCTCCTCGAACAGATCCTCGACCTCGTCCCAGGTGCCGTGCATCGGCAAGGTCGCGAGCACTTGCCCGCCGGGCTTGGTCACGCGCACCAGCTCGGCCAGCGCGGCCTTCCAGTCGACGACCTGCTCGCCCAGCACCAAGTTGGCGATCGCCAGATCGTAGGTGGCGTTGGCCATCGCCGGGACGTCGTCCATGTCGCCGGCCTTGAAGTAGACGCGCCGCTTCCACTCCGGTCGCACGCGGGTCTTGGAGACCTGCATCAACCACGGATCGCGTCCGAGCGCGACCACCCGCGAGCTCTCGTCGAGCCGCTGCAGCAGCTCGGCCGTGGTGTGGCCAGGCCCGCTGTGGATGTCCAACACGAACGTGCCGGTGTTGGCCGGCAGCTCCCGCAGCAACAACCGGGCGAAGCGATCATGCCAGATCGGGGCGACCTCGCGGTCGATCACCCGCGCGAGCTTCTGCTCGCGGACGCTGGCTGCGGAGCTGCGAGGGTTGCCCACCGGCGAGAGTGTATCAGGGCGTCGACGTCGGGAACGCGACCACGTCGAAGTGGTACTTGGTTTGCGCGTTCTGCTCGAACTGATCGCTATTCGTCGTATCGCAGAAGGTGTCGTTGTCGGACGTGCAGTACGAGATCTCGAACGACGCGACCCACGGCCGACCGTCGAACTTGGGATCCGGCGCCGGTCCGGTCGCGGTCATCTCGTGGGTCAGACCGGTGTCGCTCTTGGCCGACGGCGAGAGCGTGACCTCCCACGGATCCATCACGTCGAACGGCGAGCAGGTCACGCTGAAGCGGAAGCCGAAGAAGTCGCAGTCGTTGCCCGGACACGCGGGGTTGTCGATCGACCACTGATAGCTGCCGTCGCCGAACCCGAGGTTGTCTTCGGGATCGTACTCGAGCAGGCCGGGCTGCAGATCCGACTGCGAGACCGCGTTGGCGTTGACCGTGATGTCGTGGAAGGTGTCGACGTCGTTGCTCGCGCAGAACGGGACCGCGGTCGTGTAGCCGCTCTGCGTGACCTCGACCATCCAGACCCAGGTGCCGCGCCGATCACCGGCGATCGAGCCCGAGTGCGTGCAGCTGGACTCGTTGAAGGTGACGCCGGGCGCGAGCCGACCGTTGCCGTCACCGAGCGGACAGGTGCTGGTCGGATCGGAGCTGGGAGTGACCGGCTCGCAGGTGATCGTCGTGCCGTCGCCACCGCCGAGCAGCGCGAGCATGTCGTCCATCGAGGCGGTGTGGGGGAGGCAGTGGTTGGGCTCGCCGAGCACGGCGTTGGCGTTGAGCGCCTCGTTGATCACCAGCTCGCCGCACGTGGCCGAGAAGGCCTCGCCCTTGCCGGCGTCGAACATCGAGATCTCGATCCCGTTGTAGGCCATCGCCTCGGTCGGCACGCCGGAGATGGTGCCGGTGTTGGCATCGATGCTCAGGCCGGGCGGCAGGTTGGTGGCCTGCCAATTGTTGAAGCTGCCGGAGCCACCGCCGACCTCGGGCGTGAAGTTGTAGGTCGCTCCGACGGCGCCTTCGGGGAAGGTCCCGCAGTTGATGCCCGGCGCCGTGCCGCCCGGATCGGGGACCAGGCACACGCCGGTGTCCTCGTCGATCAGGAAGCAGTCGGGCGCGAGTTGGTCACGCTGGCAACCGCCGAGGGCCGCAACCGACAGCAAGCAGGGCAGCGCGAGGACACAGAGGCGGCGGGAAAATTGAGGCGCGAGCATGTAAAAGACTCTCCGTGAGCCGGCGGCCAGCATATCACGCCGGCGAAAGTGCGCGCCAGATTCGCAACGACGCGCGCGAACCCACCGACTGGGTGCTCGTGACCCTCGCGGTCTTGGCCGTGCTCAGCCGGCTGGTGTGGGCCGTGTGGGTCCATCCGCCGCGCGAGCACGTGTTCAGCGACATGGCCCACTACGTCCATCGGGCCCGGCTGGTCGCGAGCTGGGAGGTCGCACCCGGTGACCGGATGATGGCCTGGCAGGCCTGGGGCACGCACGCGCTGTTGGCGATCCCGATGATCCTGCTCGGGCCCACGGGCGAGGCTGCGCTCGAGCTCGCGGGGCTGATGTGGGCCGGGTGCTCGGCCGCGACCGTGGTGCTCGCGTATCGGCTCGCCGTGCGGGTGCTGCCGCGCAAGCGCGAGCACGGACCGCACTGGCCCGCGGCCGCGGTCGGGATCGCCACGCTGCTGTGGTTTCCGCTGCTCTCGCACACCGGGTACTTCGTGAGCGAGACGCCGTACGCGTGCTGCTTGCTCGCGACCACGCACGCGATCGTCGTGCTGATCCAGAGCGGGCGCGGTGCGCTGCGGGCCGGTCTGTGGGGCGCGATCGCGTTCGCCTTGCGCCCGCAGGTGGCGGTGTTCTTCGGCTTGCTGGCGCTCGCATGGTGGATCGATCGCAAGCGGCAGCGCTGGTCGCAGCGCGTCGACGTGCGAGCCGTGCTGCGCTTCGCGATCCCGCTCGCGATCGTGCTCGCGATCTCGCTGATCCGCACGCGCGTCTACACGGGCGAGCTCGGTGGTGTGGCCGAGAACGGGACCATGAACCTGACGGCGGCGCGCTGTCACAACATCGTCACGCGCTCGTTCCCCGATCCGGCCTCGCTCGCGTCGGCGCAGGCGACCGGCGTTCCGCCGCCCGAGCGCCGCGTCAGCTTGCCGGGCTTTCGCGCGCTGGCCCGCGAGGGCGCCGATCATCCGTTGGCGTTGCGACCGGCGCTCGGCGGCGAGAGCATCGACTTCGTCGGTTACATCGGCGATCGCGAGATCCACCGAGCGATCCGCAAGCGCTGCTACGCGGCGACCGGGGTCGCAGGCCAGCTGCGCTACAGCGTCACCAACCTCGCGCTCGCGTGGGTGGTCGCGCGGCCGTGGCCCGAGAGCTCCGATCACGGCGCGCCGCAGTGGCTGCCGGTGGCGGCGCGAGCCCGCAAGCTCGCGGCCTGGCTCGCGCCGCTCGGCTTGTTCGGCATGATCCTCGCGCTCTGGCGTCTTGCCACGACCGCGGGTGGGCCCGACGCCGGGCGCACCGCCGGGCTGGGGATCTGTGCGCTGCAGCTGCTCTCGTTCTTGCTCACGGCCGCGGTGTTCTTCGGCGCGCCGCGGCTGCGGACGCCCTACGATCCCTACGTGCTGATCCTGATCGTGGCGTTGGCGTTGGCCCGCAGCCGGTTCGACGGCGTGAAACCAGTTCGACGGGCGCGTGAGAGCGGACTATCCTCGCGCTCCACCTCACCCGCATGAGCGCCGCTTCCAAACAGACCTTCGCACGGCTTCGCGTCGATCCGGAGCGACCCGACCCGCGCAAGCTGATGCCCGCGGTCGAGGCTCTGCGGCGCGGCGACGTCATCATCTACCCGACCGACACCGGCTACGCGTTCGGCTGTGCGCTGTCGAGCGCCAAGGGCATCGACACCCTGCGCCGCCTCAAGGGCTTGCCGCCCAAGCACGCCAAGCCGCTGACCATGCTGGTCGAGAGCCTCAACGACATGGGCCGCTACGGCAACATGGGCAACCAGGCCTTCCGCGTGGTTCGCCGCCTGCTCCCGGGCCCCTACACGATCGTCCTGCAGGCCACCTCCGATGTCCCGCGCGCGATGAAGAACCGCGCCCACGAGGTCGGCATGCGCCTGCCCAATCACAAGATCTGCACGATGCTGGTCGAGCTGCTCGGCGAGCCGCTGCTGACCGGCTCGGTCACGCCCGGCGAGGATCCGCCCGAGCTCGAGGAGCCCGAGGAGCTCGAGCGCCGCTGGGCCCGAGAGGTCGCGCTGATCATCGACGCCGGCTACATCTGGCCGGAGCCGTCGACGGTGCTGCGCTTCGACGAGAGCGGCGACATCGAGGTGCTGCGCGTGGGCCAGGGCGCGGTCCCGGACTGGTAGCGGGGTTGTTCAGAGGTTCGGGGCCCGTCCGCTGGGCCGGTGGGTTGGATCGTCGGATTACGCTAATGTTCGCGAATGTCGACGAGCTCGAAGTCTTTAGTGCCATGTCTCCCGATTGTCTTGGTCGCGACCCTGGTTTCTGGCTGCGGTGTGAAGCTGCAGGACAAGAAGCCCAGCTCACCCACGGGGGTCATGCAGACGCTCGAGCGCTCGCCGGAGCGGCGGCTCTACTCCGCGGATGACACCTACAAGTCCAACCCCGAATATTGGCTCGGTCGCGTCGGCGTCGCGCGCAAGAAGGGTGGGACGTGCTCCGATCAGGCGGCGGTGCAGGTCGAGTGGCAGACCAAGCCCGTGCGCTACGTGCCGACCGACGGATCCCCGACCGACCCGAGCTCGCACCTCGGCTACAAGCTGGGCGTCAAGAATACGGAGTCGGAGCTGCGCGGCTCGGAGATCATCACCCGACAATTGGCCGCCAGCCTGCGGGCGCTCGATTACCTGAGCGCTCACTTTCAGGGCGAGATGGTGTTCGAGGTGATTCTGACCGACGTCGCCAATCAGCGCATCGAACCATCCTCGGAGTACGAGGCTGCGATTGACGCCTGGAAGGAGGCGAACGGGAGCCTGATCGAGAACGAGGACATCTGCTGGATCTTCGTCGTCGAGGGCTACACCCACAAGACGCTGGTCAGGAAGGGCTACACGAAGTTCGAGGGCCAGGCGAAGGGCGGCTACGCGGGGATTCAGGTGGAGGGGTCCTATTACGAGGGGCAAGATACGTACACGCTCGATCACCTGTTCGGCCTGAGCGTCGGGATTCTCCATCGTGGCGCCGACGTCAACCGGATCGAGACCGGCGGGCCGGGCGAGCGGAAGGCGACCGACGAGGAGCTGCAGGTGCTCGAGCTCGTCGAGCTGCCGCCTCCGCCGGACGAGACCTGACCTTCAAGCCTCAGCCGGCCGCGCTCGGCAGATCCGGAGCGACGTCCGGCGGCGAGCCCCGCAGCGCTCGTGCCAGCATCACCGCCGTCGCGATCGCCCCCCAGCTGAGCCCCACGACCACGCCCGCGTCGACGGCCCCGCGCCACGGCTGCGCGAGCATGCTGACCAGCAGGATCAACACGACGATCCCGAGCAACAACAACCATGAGCCCAGCAGTCGGCGGCGGGTCGCATGGATCAGCGCCATCGCGTAGAGCGGCGCGAGCACGACCAGCAGCGGCTTGGGGTGCTTGGCCAGGTGCAGCGCACGAACCACGACGCGCGGCGAGAACCGCTGCTGAAACCCGCGGTAGCCTTCGGTGTAGGCCATGCCCGCGATCGCGGCCAAGTAGGCGAGCGTGGCGACGACGTCGAGCGAGCCGTCGAGGATCGGCTCGAGCGCGCGCGGGAGCAGCCGCACGATCGCCTGGGCCAGCAGCGCGAGCACTCCGCCGACGGACCAGAGCACGATCGCGAGTCCGCCTGCGCTGAGCCTCGAGGTCATGAGCGGCGATGGTACCTGCGCCCGGGCGCAGATCCACTCTCGTCGTGGGAATGCGGCTCGTTCGGATGCGGTCGCAGGCGGCCTCACACGCGGCCGGGCGGGCATGTGCGAAGCTCGACGCCCACGCTGCTGGTCCAACGGGTTCTCATGCGCAAGATCACCCTCGCCCTCACCGCCGCTCTGCTCTGTTTGCCGCTCGCCTGCGATGGCGGCGAGCAGCCCGACAAGTCGAAGTCCGAAAAGCAGGACGACAAAGAAAAAGACGACGAGGACAAGAGCAGCAATCCGTTCGCGGCGATGGCCAGCAATCCGTTCGCGGCGCTGTTCGCCAGCAAGCTCGACGAGCCCGGGCCCTACGATCCGCCCAAGCAGTCGGCGAATTTCAAAGAGGACGCGCCGCACCTGCGGGTGCTCGAGCTCGCGGGCAACGTCGGCGAGGTCGAGTCCTTCGATCCGATGAGCTTGCTGACCGGCGGAGGCGGCGGAACCAAGCAGACCCGCGCGCTGCTCGACGAGCTCGACGAGCTCGCCGCCGAGGACAAGCTCGAGGGCCTGGTGCTGCGCGTCGGTGATCTGAGCATGGACATGGCCCGCGCCGAGGAGCTGCGCGCGGGCTTGCTCGAGTTCAAGGGCGACGGGTCCCGCAAGCTGCACTGCCACGCCGAGTCGCTGTCGAACACCAGCTATTACTTGCTGAGCGCCTGCGACGAATTGGTGATGGTGCCGGTCGGCACGCTGATGGTGCCGGGCCCCGCGGCCACGCCCGTGCACCTCAAGGGCCTGCTCGACAAGCTCGGCGTGCACGCCGACTTCCTGCACGTCGGTGCGTTCAAGGGGGCCGCCGAGCCGCTGACTCGCGACGCGCCCTCGCCCGAGATGATCCAGACGCTCGAGGCACTGATCGAGCAGGCCTACGCGACCATGGTCGCCGGCATCGCGCAGGGTCGCGGCAAGTCCGAAGAAGAAGTTCGCGGCTGGATCGATCAGGCGCTGTTCACCAGCGAGCAAGCGGCCGAGCGCGGGTTGATCGATCGCGTCGAGGCCTGGGAGCCGTTCCTGGCCGCGGCCGTGGGCGAGCGTGGCTGGAAGAAGACGGCGCTGGGCAAGGGCGACAAGGGAGCGTTCGATCCCGTCGAGCTGCAGCGCTTCTTGGGCCTCGCGCCGCCCAACCGTCCGAGCGAGCCTCACGTCGCGTTGGTCTATGCCGTCGGCAACATCATCGACGGCAAGGGCCAGGGTCCGCTCGGCGCCACGCAGGAGATCGCCTCGGGTCAGTTGGTGCCTGTACTCGATCGCATCGCCGAGGACGACAAGGTCGCCGCCGTGGTCCTGCGCATCGACTCGGGAGGCGGCAGCGCGCAGGCCTCGGAGCAGATCTGGCATGCGGTCGAGCGCTTGAAGGCCAAGAAGCCCGTGGTCGTATCGATGG
>DATLLB010000788.1:0-6052 GCA_035538075.1 Enhygromyxa sp. | reverse complement strand
CGTCACACGCACGGTGTACGACGGCCGCAGCGCGCTGGCCGAGCTCGCCACGTTTCCGCCCGACGTGGTGCTGCTCGACCTCGGCCTGCCCGACATCGACGGCACCGAGGTCTGCAGGACCCTGCGCGCCGAGCCGTGGGGCGCCGGCATCTTCGTGATCGCGCTCAGCGGTTGGGGTCAGGAGCGAGACAAGCGGCGCACCGCCGAAGCAGGCTTCGACGCGCACATGACCAAGCCGGCCAACCTCGAGCAACTGAAGGCGCTGCTGGCCAGCGGCGCCTGCAAGCGCGGCCGCCAGTCGCTCTCGAACTGACGCTCTCGAACCGAAGCTCGCTCAGCGTCGCGGACGGAACGGCGAGAGCACCCCGAGCTCGAGCGTCTTTCGCTCGGCCTGATCGTGGGCCTCGGCATGGAAGCTCTCGTCGAGCCGCAGGCTCAGGATCTGCGCGAGCTTGTAGAGCAGCTTGGCCGCGAGCCCGGTGTCCTCGCGCAGCACCTCGTTGAACGCGCTGCGCTCGAGCACGAGGATCTGCGCCGGCGAGGTGACGGTCACGGTCGCCGAGCGCGGCCGCTGGTTGAGCAGCCCCATCTCGCCCACGTGCGCGCCGCGGGTCAGCGTGGCCACGACCTTGCCGTTGCGCTCGATCTGCACGTCGCCCTCGACGATCACGAACATCGAGTCGGTGTTGTCACCCTCGCGGATCACCACGGTCCCCGGCGCGTACTCGACCGACTTGAACTTGTTGAACACGCGGACCAGCTCGGCGTCGCCGAGATCCATGAACAGCGCGATGTGACGCAGGGTCTGCAGGTTCTGGGTCACCTGCGCGCGGCGCTGTCCGTCGGCCGGACGCGCGGGCATCTCCGGGACCCCGCGCACGACCACCGCCGAGATGTTGTCCCCGCCCCCGCGCTCGTTGGCCAGCTTGATCAGTCGCTTGGGCAGGTTCGGCAGCGCCGGATCGGTGAGCAGCGAGCCGATCTCGTAGGGGTCCTGCAGGTAGGCCGTGAGCCCGTCCGAGCACAGCAGCACGGTGTCGTTCTCGACGACGTCGAACACCAAGGTGTCGACCGCGACCGATCGCTGAATGCCGACGCCACGCGTGACCATGTTGGCCCACGGGCTCGCGCGCGCCTCCTCGTAGCTCATCATGCCGTTGCGCACGGCGTCGTTGAAGAACGTGTGATCCTGCGAGAGCTGCCAGACTCGGCCCTCGCGGACCAGGTACATGCGGCTGTCGCCGACGTGGCCCATGAAGCCCTTGCCGTTGACCACGATCAGCGCGATGCAGGTCGTGCCCATGCCGTGCCGACCATGCCCGCCGCGGGCCAGGTCGAAGACCTCGGCCGAGGCGTTCTGAATCGCCGTGCGCAGTGTCGCCTCGATCGCGTCACAGGCCGCCTGCGAGCCGTCGAAGTTGCTGATCAGGTGCCCGTGGCTCGCGACGTGGCGGTGCACGGCTTTGGCCGCCGTCTCCGACGCGACCTCGCCGGCCGCGTGACCGCCCATGCCGTCGCACACCACGAACAGGCCAAGATCCTGTTCGACGAGGATGAAGTCTTCGTTATGGGTCCGGCTGCGGCCTACGTCGGTCTCGCCGTATCCGTGGATGTGCATGGCGCCGGAGCGTATCAGAACCCCAGCGCACGATGTCTACGGTTCCGCCGTCAGACGAGTTCGGCCACCGGCTCCCCAAAGAGCTTCTCGAGCGCCAAGAACAGCGCGTCGTCGGCCGAGACCTTGTACTCGTCGCCGAACATCACCCGCGTGCGATATCGGCCAGGGACCTCGACCGTCAGCTCCATCGCGCAGCTGCCCTGGTGGTCGGCGACCACGTGCTTGAGCGCCAGGATGCGTTCGTCGTCCAGCTGATCGGCACGCAGTCGCAGGCGAACCCCGCGGGTCCGCGCCTCGCGGACCTTGGCGACCTTGTCGCCCTTGGCGAACAGCAGCTTGTAGCGCGAGACCTCGCCCGCGTCGTCGAGGTCGGCGTCGAGCTTGCCGGTCACGAACACCGGATCCTCACCGCTGGCCCGCATCCACTCGCCCCAGCTCTGCGAGGGCTCCCCGTCGGAGCCGTCCTGCTTGGGGTCGGTCGGCTCGGCCCACGTGCGCGGGAAGATCACGACCTCGACGCGACCGAACTGATCCTCGAGCTGAAACACGCCCATGGTCTTGCCGGCCTTGGTCGTGATCTCGCGCGGCTCCGTGATCACGCCGCCGAGCACCAGCTCGCCGCCGACCAGATCCTTGCGCAGCTCGCCGATGGGCACGCTCGCGTGGCGGGCGATGTCCTGCTGGTAGCGATCGAGCGGATGCCCGGTCAGGTAGAAACCGAGCGCGTCGCGTTCGTTGAGCAGCCGCTGCTTGGGCGTCCACTCGGCCGCATCGGGGTACTCCTCGGAGTAGACCTGCGTGGTCGCGAACATGTCGAACAGCCCGAACTGGCCGCTGTCGCGATCACGCTGGCTGCTCTGGCCCTGCTCGACCGCCGGATCGATCGCCGCCACCAGAGTCGCCCGCCCGCGCCCATCCGCGATCGAGTCGATGGCCCCGGCGTGGATCAGCCCCTCGAGCGTGCGCTTGTTGACGCGCTTGAGGTCGACCCGCCGACACAGCTCGAACAAGCTCTTGAACGGCCCCTCCGACGTGCGCGCGGCCAGGATCGCCTCGACCGCGTTGCCGCCGACGTTGCGCACCGCCCCCATGCCGAAGCGGATCGCCAGCATCTCGTCGTCCGGCGTGACTCGTTCGTGCGCCTTCTTTTTCTTCTTCTTTTTGCCCTTCTCGTCGGCGACACCTCGCGCGGCCGCACGACCACGTTGAAGTCCGAGGCCGACTCGTTGATGTCGGGCGGCAGCACGGTGATGCCCATCGTCCGCGCCTCGGCGATGAACTTGACCACGTTCTCGCTCTTGTCCTTGTCGCAGGTCATCAGCGCGCACATGAAGCACTCGGGGTAGTGGTGCTTGAGGTACGCGGTCTGATAAGTGATCAGGCCGTACGCGGCCGAGTGCGACTTGTTGAAGCCGTAGCCGGCGAACTTGTCGATCAAGTCGAAGATCTCGTTCGACTTCTCCTCGGGGATGTTGTTGACGATCTTGCAGCCCTCGACGAACAGCTTGCGCTGATACTCCATCTCCTTGGCCTTCTTCTTGCCCATCGCGCGGCGCATCAAATCGGCGCCACCGAGCGAGAAGCCGGCCAGGACCTGGGCGGCGAGCATGACCTGCTCCTGGTAGACGAACACGCCGTAGGTCTCGCGCAGGATGTCCTCGAGCAGCGGGTGCGGATACTCGATCTTGCGGCGCCCGTGCTTGCAGTCGATGAACTGATCGACCATGCCGCCCTCGAGCGGACCCGGGCGATAGAGCGCGACCGCGGCGATGATGTCCTCGAACACGTCGGGCTTGAGCTTCTGCAGCAGCTTCTTGAAGCCCGAAGATTCCAGCTGGAACACGCCGGTCGTCTCACCGCGCGAGATCATCTGATAGACGCCTGCGTCGTCCATCGGGATGCGCTCGATCGTGAAGGGCCCGTCGAGCGTGGCGGTCGGATCGGTCCGCCACCGCGGCGGCAGGCCGTTGATCTGATCGACCGCGTGCTTGATGACGGTCAGCGTCTTGAGGCCGAGGAAGTCGAACTTGACCAGCCCGGCTTGCTCGACGTCGGTCATCGTGTACTGCGTGACGATCTTGTCGTCCGCCTTGAAGCACGGCACGTGCTCGGTCAGCTCGCGGTTGCCGATCACGATGCCGGCCGCGTGCATGCCCGCGTGGCGGTTGAGGCCCTCGAGCGAGCAGCCAATCTCGACGATCTCGCGCACCTGCGGATCGACCTCGCAGCGCTGCCGCAGCTTGGTCCCGGCCTCGGCGATCTGCAGCTTGTCCTCGAGCTTGGCCGCCTGCTCGGGCTCGGCCTTCATCTTCGCGCGGATGGCCTTGGGATCGGCCATGCACAGCGAGAGCGAGACCTTGGGCCCCTCGGGGATCAGCTTGGCCAGCTCGTTGGCCTCGCTCGGCGACTTCTCCATCACCCGGCACACGTCGCGCAGCAGCCCGCGGGCCTTGAGGCTATGGAAGGTCGCAATCTGCCCGACCCGCGCCGCGCCGTAGTGCTCGGTCACGTAGCGGATGACCTCCTCGCGGCGGTCCATGCAGAAGTCGATGTCGAAGTCCGGCATCGACACGCGCTCGGGGTTCAAGAAGCGCTCGAACAGCAGGTCGTACTGCAGCGGATCGATGTCGGTGATCCGCATGCTGAACGCGACCAGGCTGCCCGCGCCCGAACCTCGCCCGGGCCCGACCGGCACGCCGATCTTCTTGGCGTGGGCGATGAAGTCCCAGACGATCAAGAAGTAGCCCGGGAACTTCATGTCGATGATGATCTGCAGCTCGGTCTCGAGCCGCTCGCGGTACAGATCCTCATCGGGCCTGCGCCCCATCGCGCGCAGCTCGGCCAGCCGCTCGCGCAGGCCCTCGCGCGCGACCTGGCGCAGATACTCGGTCTCATCCACGCCCGGCGGCAGCTTGAAGTCCGGCAGCTCCGGCTGCCCGAGCTTCAGCTCGACGTTGCACATCTGCGCGATGCGAGCGGTCCCCTCCATCGCCTCGGGGTACTTCGAGAAGTAGCTCCACATCTGCTCCGGGGTCTTGATGAAGAACTCGGTGCAGTCGTGCTTGAGCCGCTTCTCGTCCTTGATGGTCCGGCCCATGCCCATGCACATCAACACCTCGTGCGCGTGGGCCTCGCTGCGATCGACGTAGTGGCAGTCGTTGGTCGCAACCGTCGGCACGCCGAGATCGCGGCCGAGCTGCGCGAGCTGGGCGTTGACCCGCTCCTGGATCTCCATGCCGTTGGGCTGCAGCTCCAAGAAGTAGCTGCCGGGCTCGAAGATGTCGGCATACTCGCGCACGGTCTCGCGCGCGCCGTCCGTGTCGCCGTTGGTGAGCAAGCGAGAGATGTGCCCACCCAGGCACGCCGACAGCCCGATCAAGCCCTCGCTGTACTTGCGCAGCGTCTTCCGATCGATGCGCGGGTTGTAATAGAAGCCCTCGAGGTGGCCATAGCTGACCAGCCGCTGGAGATTGCGGTAGCCGGTCTCGTTCTTGGCCAGCAGCACCAGGTGGTAGTTCTTGCGATCGCTCTTCTCACGCGCCTCGCCGTCGGCCACGTAGGCCTCGCAGCCGAAGATCGGCTTGACCCCGTGGGCCTTGGCCGACTGGTAGAACTGGATGGCGCCGAACATGTTGCCGTGGTCGGTCATCGCCACGGCCTTCATGCCTCGCTCGCGGACCTTCCCGCACAGATCGTTCATGCGGATGGCGCCATCGAGCAGGCTGTACTGGGTGTGAAGGTGCAGATGCGCGAAGTCGCTGACGCCAGCGGCGTCGCCCGTGAGGTCGGCGGCCATGGGCGGAGCCTACCGCTTGGCGGGCGCGAGGCGTTAGCGGCAGAGCCAGCGAATTCGGGCGAGTTGCGGCGAGCGGCGGGAGAGATCTCCGACGGCGCCAGAGCCGAGCCGCGGGCCGCGAATGCAACGAGCAAGCTCGATCCGACTGACGTGATTTGCTCGACCACCACCATCGAGGCGACGGCTACGCCGCGGGCCGCTGCCGCGATGCCGATCGATCCCACGACGAGCGCTCGCGCTTCGGTGGCTGGTTTCGACCGACGGGCTCACGCACTCGCGTCACGCTCCGAGCAAATGCCCCGCGTCACCGGCGCGAGACTCGGCGACCAACATTCTCGCACGTCTCCACAAACCAAGCTCCAGGGACGAGCGTTGCTCGGCGCCGTGCACAGCGGGCCGCTGCGACATGCCTGGGCGTGGTCGCTCGCGTTGGCGAGCACGGCTTGCGTCGCGCGAGCCAGCCCGGTGCCGGAGCCCTGCGTCGACGATCCAGCGGTGTTCGTCGAGGCGCTGCCGCAGCTGACCACCGAGGAGCTGTTTGGCGCGCTCAGAGAGCTGGACGTCGACGTCTGGGTCGCGGACGACATGCGCCTCGGCGTGCGCATGCACGACGCCCGCTCGTTCGTGGCTGCGTGCGA
>DATLLB010000787.1:0-11168 GCA_035538075.1 Enhygromyxa sp. | reverse complement strand
ACTGCCTCGGCAATCGCAAGCATCGTGCCAAGCAAACTCGTGGGTTTGCGTGCTCACCAGCCCTCGCGCGCGGGCAAACACGCCCCTAGCCCGCTCGCGCTGTGGCACCGCTGCTAGCCGTCACTGAGACGCCGGTAGAGCGTGCGCCGATCGATGCCGAGCAGCTTGGCGGCCTCGCTGCGGTTGCCGTTGGTCACGCGCAGCACCGCGTCGACGTACGCCGACTCGACGTCGTGGAGGCTGAGCCCCCGGCGGGCGAGCTTGTCGAGCGTGTCCGAGGTGTCGGGCGGCAGCGCGGCCACGCCGGCGAAGTCCTCGAGCAGCAGGCTGTCGTGCTCGCTCAGCACGACGGCGCGCTCGAGCAGATTGCCGAGCTGGCGCACGTTGCCTGGCCACGGGTGCGCTCGCAGCCAACGCATGCCGTCGTCGGAGACGCCGAGGATCGGCCGGTTGAGCCGACGACACACGCGCGCGAGCAGCAGATCGACGAGCGCGTCGATGTCCTCCGGTCGCTCGCGCAGCGGCGGGATCTCGATGGTGATGACGCCGAGGCGGAACAGCAGATCGCTGCGGAACTGCTCGCGCTCGACCGCGTGATCGAGGCTGCGGTTGCTGGCCGCGATCAGCCGCACGTCGACGATTCGGCTGATCGTCTCGCCGACCGGACGGACGCTGCGGTGCTCGAGCGCCTGCAGCAGCTTGGCCTGCACGCGCGGATCGAGCTCGGCGACCTCGTCGAGGAACAGCGTGCCCCCGTGGGCGGCCACGAACAGGCCCGGACGATCCTCGCGTGCGTCGGTGAAGGCGCCACGCCGCACGCCGAACAGCTCGCTCTCGGCCAGCGACTCGGGCACCGCCGCGCAGTTGATCTCCACGAACGGCCCATCGCCGCGAGCGCTGTGCTCGTGGATGTAGCGGGCGACCGCGCTCTTGCCCACGCCGCTCTCGCCGAGCAGCACCACCGAGGTGTCGGCGGCAGCGACCCGCCGGGCTAGCTCGAGCACGCGCTGCATCGCCGCGCTGGCGGCCACCATCCCGTCGCTCGGCGGGCTCGCGACGGTGGGCTCGTCGCCGAGCGCGGCTCGCAGGCGGACGATCTCGCGTCGCATGCGTCGCTCGCCGAGCGTGCGCTCGATCGCCAGGTGCAGGACCGAGAAGTCGAACGGCTTGGTCACGAAGTCGGCGGCCCCGGTGCGCAGGCACTCGACCGCGAGATCGATGGTCCCGAACGCGGTGATCAGGATGACCAGCATGTGCGGGCGCACCTCGTGGATGCGGCGCATCAGCTCGGTGCCGCGCAGATCGGGCATCTCGACGTCGGCGACGACGAGATCGAAGTGCGTGGCCGCCAAGCGCTCGAGCGCGTCGTGAGGGTCTACGGTGCCGTGGGCCTCGCAGCCCGACTCTTCGAGCATCTCGAGCAGGTAGTCGACCACCGCCCGGTCATCGTCGACAACCAGAATGCGGGCTGGGTTGCGTTGCTCTGTCATGATTCGCTTCGTCGTTCGTGACGCGGCAGCCGGAGGATCGCTCGCGTCTCACCGTCGGCGGAGCTGAATTCCAGCTCGCCGTGGTGGCTGACCGCGATCGACTTGACCACGCTGAGCCCGAGCCCGGTGCCGCCTTCGAGTGCTCGGGTGGTGAAGAAGGGTTCTGTCAGGTGCTCGAGATCGCCGGTCGCGATGCCGACGCCGTGATCGCGCACGACGACCTCGATCCACGAGCCGCGCTGATCGTGCGCGGGCCGGATCTCGACCTCGACCGAGCTGCCGGCCACGCTGGCGTCGAGCGCGTTGCGGGCCAGGTTCAGGATCGCCTGCTGCAGCTGATCGTGATCGGCGAACACCAACGCCGGCTGCGGTGAGCGTCGGAGCTGCAGGGCGATGTCGCGGCGCGAGGCCTCGTGGTCGAGCAGATCGACGACGGTCTCGGCCGCGTCGCGGATGTCGACGATCTGCCGCGAGGGCGGCCGCCGTCGCGCGTAGCCGAGCAGCTTCTCGACGATGTCGGTGATGCGCTTGCCCTGCTCGGCGATCCGGGCCGCGTGGTGGCGGACCTTCTCGGGCGGGTGCTCGCGCTCGGCCAGCGCGTTCGCCCGACCAACCAGGACCTGCAGCGGCGATCCGATCTCGTGCGCGAGCGTGGCCGCGAGCTGACCGACGGTGGCGAGCTTGTCGAGCCGCGCGAGCTGCTGCTCGAGCTCATGGCGGCGCACTTGCTGGCGCTCGAGCGCCGACTGGGTGGCGACCAGGCGATCCATCATCGCGTCGTACTCGCGCGCCAGCTCGCCGAGCTCGTCGCGGCGCTGACTGTGGATGCGCTCGTCGAGCGCCCGCAAACGCGCCCGTCGCATCGCGCCGACCAGTTGCTCGAGCGGCGCGGTGATCGACAGGCGACCGAGCGCGAGGCTGACCATCGCGATGCCGGACACGAACAGGAACACCGACCACAGCGCGGTCTTGCGTTGATCGACCAGCGCCTCCTCGAGGTCGGGGATCAACTGCACGATCACCAACGTGCCCAGCGACTCGCGAGCCCTGCCGCGCAACGGCAGCATCGCCATCAGCGTCGGTGGATCTTCGTCGTCCAGCCATCGCACCGAGGCCTGCTCGACGGTGGGGAACGCCGCGAGCGCCTCCTCGAGCGTCTCGGGCGGCACGCCGTGGGGACCGGCGCCGGAGCGCAGCTGTCGCTGCGTGTCGAGCAAAGCGATGTCGACCTCCGGCGCCAGCTCCTGCACGCGCGTCATCAGCTCCTGGACATCGCCGAGCTCCTTGTCGCGCAGCGCGATCTCGATGCTGACCTGCAGGCTGCGTCCAAGCACCGTGAGGTCGTGCTCTCGGGCCGCGCGCAGCTCGTCGTCGGCAGAATTGATCGAGGTCCACGCCTGCAGTCCGGACGCCAGAAGGCCGACCGCAGAGAGCATCAGGGCGAAGCGAACCGAGATCCTCATGCAGGGCTCGGGAGCGGAGTGGGGCGGAATTGCATGCTCAGGACCGGTTCATGCCGATTCGACGCATGATGTTGCAAGACACATACCTCATTTCCAGCCGCGGATGCGGCGTGAAGTCATTTCGGGTCTCGCCGTCACCGCCAGTTGCCGCGATCGATCGCGCTCGAACAATTGCTGTCGTGCGCGCCCGAGATGTCCGATGGTTCTGGAGTCTGTCGCTCGCGCCGCTGCTCGGTGGCTGTCAGGGTGATGGTGGAGCCGGGAGCTGCGGCGAGAGTGAGCTGCTGGCTCGCAACGCCGACGAGGTCGTGCTCTGCACCGGGCTCGGTGAGTCCGTGGTCGCGCGCGTGGCTCTGCCCAGCAGCAGCATGCCCGCGCCCGCGTCGGGCCGCTGGCCTGGCGTCGTGCTGCTGCACGGCTCGGCTGGGCTGTTTCGCGAGGATGGCAACCAGTGCACCGAGGAGCCGCACGGGCGCTTCACCGAGTGGGAGCAGCTGCTGACCGAGCGCGGCTACGCGGTGATCATGCCCGAGAGCTTCTACTCGCGGGGCTCCTGCGATCGGCCGCCGTCGGGCTACGACGATCGCGAGCTACAGGTCATGCGGGCCTACGACGCAGCGGCTGCGGCCAGGTGGTTGTGCAGCCATCCGCGCGTCGACTGCTCGCGGCTCGCGGTGATGGGCTTCTCGCACGGGGCCTCGGTCGCGATGTTGGTCATGCACGAGGATCTGTCGGACGCCCTCGATCCGCGCCTGCACGATCTCGAACTCCCGCGCTTCGCCGCCGGCGTGGCCTACTACCCGGGCTGCGGGCTCGAGAGCGAGCTGGCCAGCAAGCTCGACGAGGCGGAGTTCGATCGCTACTTCTTTCCAACCGGGCCGATGTGGATCCCCCACGCGAGCAAGGACTGGCTGTCCGAGCGCTGCGAGGAGCTCCGCGATCCGCAGGTCAGGGCCGTGGCGATCGACCGCGGCATCGAGAAGGACATGTTTCAGCTCGAGGTCTACCCCGGCGCGCGGCATGGCTTCGACGTATGGTTCGAGGGCGGTCCCTCGGCCGATCGCAAGGCTCGCGACGACGCGCAGAAGCGGACGCTCGCCAAGCTCGAGGACTGGCTCGAGCTCGAGCAGTAGCGGATCAGCACTTCTGGCTGCAGCGAGCGGTGCCAGCTCGCTCGAGCTGCAGGGTCGTGTGCGCGATGCCGAAGCGCACCGCCAGCTCGCGCTCGGCCTGGCTCACGACCTCGGGCGCGGCCGCATCGACCACCAGGTGGGCCGTGAGCGCGACGTCGCGGGTGCCGAGCGCCCACACGTGCAGATCGTGGACCTCGACCACACCGGGTCGCGCGGCCAAGTACTCGCGCACGCGCTCGATGTCGATGTGCTTCGGCACCGCATCGAGCGCGAGGTCGAGAGCCTCGCGCAGCAGCGACCAGGTGCCGATCAGGATCACCACCGCGATCACCAGGCTGACGACCGGATCGAGCCACCGCCAGCCGGTCCACAGCAGCAAGGCGCCGGTCAGCACCACGCCGACGGAGATCGCCGCATCGGCGGCCAGGTGCAGGAAGGCGCCGCGCACATTGAGGTCTTCGCCGTGGTCGTGATGATGATCGTGATCGTGGTGGTGTTCGTGATGCCCGTGATCGTGATTTCCGTGCGCATGCCCGTGGCCGCTGCGCACGAGGATCCACGCGCACACCGAGTTCACGATCACCCCGATGCCCGCGACCAGCATCATCGTGTGGGCGGCCGGCTGCGGCGGATTGCTCAGCCGCCCGATCGCCTCCCAGACCAACCCGCCGGTCGCCCCGATCAGCAGCAGCGCGTTGCCCAGCGCCGCGAGCACGGTCGACTTGCGCAGCCCGTAGGTTCGGCGCCCCCCCGGCGCGCGCTGAGCCAGCCGCGCTGCCCCCCAGGCGAGCAGCAGGCCGAGCACGTCGCTGAGGTTGTGGGCCGCGTCGGCCAGCAGCGCGACCGAGTCGGCGATGATCCCGTAGCCGAACTCGGCGACCACGTAGATGGCGTTGAGCACCACGGCGATCGCGAAGGCGCGGCTGATCGCAGACTGCTGCTCGTCACGGTCGGGCATCTCGCTCCACGCTTACATAGTTCGAGTGCGGCAACGGGTCCAGCGCTGGCCTTGCGTCCGCGCTCAGCGTTTGTTCGGCGGAATGTCGCGGATCGAGGCCGAGAACAGCGCGTGCGTGTGCGGGTCGACCGGTCGGTGCTTGACGGTGACGCTCGCCGGATCCTTGCCCAGATAGTTGTCACCCTTCCAGTTCCGCGCCGGCCGGATCGGCCGCTCGACGAAGCCGCCTCCGCAGTTCGGACACACGTTGTCGAGCACCTCGTCGACGCAGCGTGAGCAGAACGTGCACTCGTAGCTGCAGATGCGCGCCTCGAGGGAGTCGGGGGGCAATGCACGGTTGCAGTGTTCGCAGGTCGGCCTGAGCTCGAGCATCGGTTTTCTGGCTCACGGTGTCGCCGCGAGCTCCTCCTTGATGATCTTCTCGAATTCCTCGATCGGCACCGCGCCCATCAGCGGCCGGCCGTTGATGAAGAACGTCGGCGTGCCGCGGCTGTCGAGCTGCTTCTCGCAGAACTCCCGTTGCTGCTCGATCAGCTGGTCGGTCGCCGGATCGGCGATGTCGCTGCGAAACTGCGCGAGCTTGAGCCCGGCCTTGCTGGCCATCGCCTCGAGATCGGCGGGCGTGCGGGCGCGCTGATCGGCGTAGAGCAGATCGAACATCGCCCAGAACTCGCCCTGGTTGTCGGCCGCGACCGCAGCTCGGTGGGCTGCCATCGCGTCGGTGTGCATCGGCAGCGGCATGTGGCGGAAGTAGACGGCGAGCGTCTTCTTGTGGCGCTTGAGCAGGTCGGTCAGCGTCGCGGTCGCCCTGCTGCAGTACGGGCAGTCGAAGTCGCCGCACATCAGGATCTCCACCTTCGGCTGCTTGGCGCCGCGCGGGGTCAGGCCGCTGACCTGCATCGCATAGCGCTTGTTGGGATCGGGGCCGCTGCTGCTCGCGCGCGGCTCTGCGATCACGCCGTCGTCGGCTGCGGCCATGAAGCGGGCCCAGACCTCGCGGCGCTCCGATCCGGCCTCGACCAGCCGCTGCGCCGCGGCCAGCTCCTCACGGATCGCAGCCTCGAGCGCGTCGGGAGCGAGCGCGCCGCGAAAGAGCCGACCATTGATGAAGAAGGTCGGCGTGGCCCTGATCCCGCGCGTCGACGCGAGCTCGAGGTCCGCCTGCACGCGACCGGCGATCCACTCGCTGTCGACGTCGGCCGAAAGGCGCATGGGATCGAGCCCGAGCGCGCCCGCCTGCGCCTGGATGTTGCTGGGCGAGAGGCTCTTGGCGTTGTCGAACAGCCACGCGTGCATCGGCTCGAACAGCTGCTGCGCATGAGCCGAGAGCGCGTGGCGAGCTGCGAGCTCGGCCTGCGGGTGGCTGGCGAGCGGCAGCTGCCGCCAGACCACGCGCAGCGAGTCGCCGTAGCTCGACAGCAGCGGCAGCAAGCTCTCGTGCAGCCGCTTCGAGAACGGGCACTGATAATCGTAGAACACCACGATCGTGACCAACGGCGAGCTCGCGCCGGTCCACGGGTGATCGGCGTCGTAGTCGACGCGATAGCGAGCGCCCTCGATCAACGAAGCAAGGCGATCATCGACCGCATTCCACTCGAGGATCGGCCCGGGCTCGGGCGGTCGCGGGGCCTCGACGAACACGGGCGGTGAATCGACACCCGACGGCTCGGCCCCGCTCGGCTCGGTCAGCGTCAGCTCGGCAGTGGGCTGTCGGCAGCCCAACAGCGTGGTCAACGAGAGCAGGGCGAGCAGGCGAGGGCGCACGCGCATGGTTGGAGCATCCCATACTCGCACGCCGCCGGCCCTGTTCCCGCCTGATCAGCCCTTGGGTTTGAGCTGATGGAGGATGATCGAGTTGCCCTCGGAGTCGAGGATCACCGACATCCGACAGACTGGCGAGTGGATCATGTCGGCCGAGAAGCGCACGCCCTCGGCCTTCAGCCGGGCATTGAGCGCGTCGAGATCCTCGACCTCGAACGCGATGCTGCCAGCGCTCGCGGTCGGCGTGAGCCCGCTGAGCGAGCCGCGAAACAGCGCCAGGCATCCGCCGCCCGGCAGGTCGTACTCGGTCCAGTCGCCGTTCGGCGCACTGCTCCCGCGAGTGAGCCCGAGCGTCTTTTCATAGAACGCTCGGGCTCGCTCCGGATCCTCGACGGGGTACATGGTGAACGCGACTTTCTTCAGCATTGCGCTCACCTGCCATCGCCGGCGGCCGACGGTCAAGCGCTACTCGACGTCCGGCCGCTTGCGTGAAGCCTTCTTCTGGCTGACGCGACGCTTGGTCTCGACCCGATGTCGCACGGCCGCCCGGCTCGGGCGGGTCGGTCGACGGCGCTTGGGTCGATCGAGCGCGGCGCGGACCAGGTCGGCGAGCCGCTCGAGCGCGAGCTCGAGGTTGCGCTCCTGGCTGCGCGTGGTCGAGCTCGAGATCAGCAGGTTGCCGGCCTGGTCGAGCTTTCTGCCGGCCAGCGTGACCAGCCGCTCGCGCGCCCAGTCCGGCAGCACGGCCGACGCGGCCAGCTCCCAGCGCAGCTGCACCTTGGTGGCGACCTTGTTGACGTTCTGCCCGCCGGGCCCGCCGCTGGTCACCGCCGTCCAGGACAGCTCGTGACCGGGGATCGTGATGTGTTCATTGATGTTCAAGTCTTCCATGGCGCGCAGTGTACTTCGATCGCCGCTCAGCGCCAGCCGATGGCCTCGGCTCGCGCCCGCGTCGAAGCCACGCAGCGCCGATGGATCGCGCGCGACCGGATCGGCTCGAGCACCACGCAGTGCTCGAGCCAGTCGAGATCGGCGAACGCCGCGGCGTCGAGCTGCTCGAGCCAGGTCACGGCCAGCTGCTCGTGACCGTGCAGCACCGCCAGCTCGCAGCCGATCTGCAGCATCGTCGCGCGAAAGTATGGGTTGGGCACCGAGGGCAGCAGGCGCTCGAACAGCTCGGTGAGCGTGGCCTCGCTGACGGGCTCGCTCGCATAGAGAGCGGCGAGTTTGGCCAGCGCCGCCGCCTTGCCGAGGCTCCGGCCGATCGCCGCCGCGGCGGTGGCCGAGCGCTCGCGGTCGCCGATCCAGCCGCCGACCCGCGCCTGCAGCATGTGCACGGGGATCTCGGTCGGTCGCGTATCGGCGGCGAAGAAGCGCGCGATCCAGCGATCGTACTCGGCGATGTCGCCCCGCAGCGCGTGGTAGCGAGCGACGGTCGACAGCGCCCACAGCAGGCCCGCGTCGAGCTCGAGCGCCAGCTCGATGCGCTCGAGCCCTTCGCTGGCGCGCCCGCTCTCGAGCTGCAGCAGCCCGAAGAAGTACAGCGCCTCGGCGTAGGTCGGGGCGATCGCCAGGGCCTGACGCAGCGCTCGAACGGCTTGGGGGAACTCGCCCAGGTATGCAGCCCAGCGCGCCGCGGCGAGCTGAGTCTCGGCCAGCTCGGGCGCGCCCGCGAGCGCAGCCGTGACCGCGCGCTCGGCCAGCTCGCGCCAGTCGGGCTCGTCGGCGCTGCGCGGCACGTACCACGCTCGCACGGCCGCGTGCGCGTAGCTGGCCAGCGCCAGCTTGAACCCGGGCGCGAGCGCGAGGCAGCGCTGGTAGTGGGCGATGGCCCCGTGCTCGCCCTTGAGCCGCCACGCGCGGGTCAGCTGCCGCGCGCGCAGGTAGTGCTCGATCGCCTCGGGCGACGCGTCCCCACGGTGGATCGACGGCTCGACCGCCAGCCGCAGCGCCTCGGCGATGCGCTTGGCCAGGCGATCCTGCAGCTCGAACACGTCGCCGCGCGAGCCCTCGAAGCGCTCGGTCCAGCGCTCCGCTCCGGTCTGCGCGTCGAGCAGCTGCGCGACCACGGCCAGCTGCTCCGCGGCGACCTCGACGGTCCCGTCGACCAGCACGTCGACCCCGAGCTGCCGACCGATCGCCTGCAGGTCACGAGCGCTGTGCTCGGCGAACTTGGCCGTCACGCCGCCGCCCGAGACCCGCAAGCCCTCCGTCATCGCGAGCAGATCGACCAGCTCGTCGGCCAGCGCCTCGGCCAGGTAACGATCCTCCTCGGCGCCGCGATAGGTGAAGGGCAACACCGCGAGCGTCAGCGGCTGCGCTGGAGCGGCGCGCGAGGTGACCATCGACAGCGCGTCGAGCTCGAGCGACTCCATGATCTCCAGCATCGCGCGCGCGACCGTTGTCAGGGCTGGGCGCTGCGCTGGTGTGCGGGCGAGCAGCTGCGCGACCATCTGGGCGAGGCGCGGATCGACGCCGTGGCTGCTGGCGAGATCCGGCGGGCTCGAGCCGAGCCGCGCGATCGCAGTGTCCATCAGGTTCGCGCTCGCGTACGGCAACGAGCCGGTCAGCAGCTCGTGCAGGATCAGCCCGAGCGCATACGCGTCGGCAGCCGGACCCACGCGCTCGCTCGCGAGCTGCTCCGGGGCCATGTACGCCGGGGTCCCGAGCGCCCCGCGAGACTGCAGGCTCGCGTCGCCGACCTGGACCGCCCGCGCGATGCCGAAGTCGGTGATCACCACCCGACCGCCGCGCTCGAGCAGCACGTTGGCGGGCTTGAGATCGCGGTGCACGACCCCGGCCGCGTGCGCAGCCGCGAGCCCGTCGGCGATCTGCCGGACGATGTCGAGCGTGCTCGTGAGCCCCGGCCGCGACCGCTTGCAGCGCTCGCGCAGGCTCTCGCCGTCGACGAATTCCATGGTCAGGAAGCGCAGCCCTCGGTGCTCGCCGAGATCGTAGGTCCGCGCGGCGTTGCGATGGGTGACCCGCCGCGCCAGCCGGACCTCACGACGAAAGCGGACCACCAGCTCCGGCGAGGCGGTCTCGAGCAGCTTGAGCGCGACCAGCTCGTCGAGCTCGTGGTCGCGCACGCAGTAGACCGAGCCCATGCCGCCGCGACCGAGCAGCCGCTCGACCCCGTAGCGATCGGCGAACCGCTGCCCGACGCTCACGGTCGGCAGCAGCCGCACGGTTCGCTCGTCGCCCTGGGTGTCCATGCGGCCGACCGATCGGGTTCTCAGCTCTGATTGACCGTCGGCGTGGCCCAGACCGCCTCGGCGCGGCGGCGGACGATCTGCCGAATGGCGTCGAAGCGAGGCTGCTCGCGCAGCGACTCGAACAGCGGGCAGTACTCCAGCCACGTGAGGTCCACCAACACCCCGTCGGCGGCGGCCTGCATGAAGTCGAGCGCCAGCTGCTCGTGACCGTGCAGCGCGGCCGCCTCGGCGCCCCACTGGTTGATCAGCGACGCAAACCGTGGGTTGCGGGCCACGGCGATCACGGCCGCGATGTTCTGGCGCAGCTGCTCGGGGCTCAGCTCCGCGGCCATCAGCATGGTCGTGAACCCGACCAACGCGTTGCCCTCCGGCCCGCCGTCGTTGAGGAAGCTGCGGCCCCGCTTGATCCGCTCGCGGTCGCGGTACCAAGTGCCCGCGCGCACCTCCAGCATGCCCACCGACGAGTCGTCCTCGCGCCCGGTGATGCTCGAGATCCGGCGCAGCTGCTCTTCGAAGCCCGGCAGGTCGCCACGCAGCGCCCGATAGCGGGCGAGGTCCGGCAGCCCGCTCACGAGGTTGGGATCGAGCTGCAGCGCGAGCTCGAGGTGCGCCACCCCTTCCTGCGCGCGCCCGGCCTCGAGCTGCAGGCGACCGAGATAGTCGTGCGCCGCCGCGTAGGTCGGCGCGATGCGAAGGGCGGTCCGCAGCGAGGTGGCCGCGTCGGTGTAGTGCCCATGCTGGACCGCGTAGATGGCCGCCGCGAGGTGGGTCTCGGCCAGCTCGGGCGCGCCGGCCAGCGCCGCCTCGACGGCCGCGCGAGCGCACGCGCCCCAATCGGGCTCCGACGCGTCCCACGAAGGCAGAAACCACGCGCGCAGGCAGGCGATCGCATAGCCGGCCAGCGCCGGCTTGAACTGCGGCGCGAGCTCGAGGCAGCGCTCGTACTGCGCGACCGCACCAGTCGCCCCGCGCCACTCCCAGGTCCGCGCCATCTGCCGCGCGCGCAGGTAGGCCTCGATCGCCTCGACCGGCGCCTCGCCGCGGTGGGCGATGTCCTCGAGCTTGAGCCGCAGCGCCTCGGCGATGCGCTTGCCCATCTTGTCCTGCAGCTCGAACACGTCCTCGAGCGCGCCGTCGTAGCGCTCGCT
>DATLLB010000786.1:0-3020 GCA_035538075.1 Enhygromyxa sp. | reverse complement strand
AGTTCTCGGTCGTGGCCTTGACCACGAGCTCGACCACGCGGGCGAAACCGATCGTGCGCGGCTCCTTCTTGCTCGCGCCCGTCACCCGACCTCCGCGCGCTTGTCCGTCTCGATCTTCATGTCGACGCGGCTGGCCGAGGCGCCGCTGCGCTCGCTCGCGGCGGGTGGCGGGCGGTCAATCCACTCGTAGATGCGGCGCTCGAGCTGCTTGGTGTCGAGCGGCTCGCTGATGATCCCGCCCTCGACGGTCCGCATCTCGGCTCGCTCCTCGGACAGCACGATCACCAGCGCGTCGCTGTCCTCGCTGACCCCGATCGCGCCGCGGTGACGGGTGCCGAAGCGCGGATCGAGGTGCTGGTTGGAGAGCGGACAGATCACGCCCGCACGCTCGATGCGGAAGTCTCGGATCAGGATGGCGCCGTCGTGGGCGGTGTTGACCGCGTGCGGCACCGTGAGCGCGACCAGGGTCTCGGGTCGCAGCGGCGCGTCGATGCGCTTGCCGACGTCGCTGCAGATCTGCAGCACGTCGAACTCGCCCTCGAGGATCAACAACGCGCCGATCCGGGCCTTGGACAGCCGCTCGCACGCGCTGACCAGGCCCTCGACCGCGGTCTCGGTCGCCTCGCGCCGGGCCTGCGGCATCAAGCGCTGGCCCATCCGGATCAGCAGCCGCCGCAGCTCCTGATGGAAGACCACGATCAAGATGATGATGATGTACTCGAGCACGTAGCGGAGCAGCACGCCGACGCCGACGATGTCGAGCTCGCGCGCGAACACGCCGGCCCCGGCCAGCAGCGCGACCGAGAGGAACACCGGCAGCGCGCGCGTGCCCTTGAGCAGGCGCAGCACCGCGTACGCGAGCGCGAACAGCAGCACGAAGTCGACGACGTCGCGCCAGGTCAGCGCCGCGAGCAGATCACCGAGCGACAATGCGGCTCCTCTCGCTCAGCGCGTGCAGCTCGGCCTCGATGGCGGCGTGGATGCGCAGCGCCTCGACGGTCTCGGCGACGTCGTGGACGCGCACGATCGCGGCGCCGTGGCAGGCCGCGACCACGGCCGCGACCACGCTGCCGAGCATGCGCTGCTCGACTGGCTTGCCGTCGGTCAACGTGGCCAGGAAGCGCTTGCGGCTGGCACCGATCAGGACCGGCCGACCCGTGCGCCGCATCAGCAGCTGCGCCGCACCGACCAGCGCGGCCGACTGTGCGGCGGTCTTGCCGAAGCCGATCCCGGGATCGACGACGATCTGCTCCGGCTGCACGCCCGCGGCCACTGCCCGATCGAGCGCCTCGGCGAGCTCGTCGCCGACCTCGGCGAGCAGATCCTCGAACGCGATGTGCTCCTGCATCGTCGCCGGCTCGCCGCGCAGATGGCTGATCACCAGCCCTGCCCTGGCCTCGGCGACCACGCTGGCGAGCTCGGGATCGGCCAGCCCGCTGACGTCGTTGACGATCGTCGCGCCAGCGGCCAGCGCCGCGCGAGCGACCGAAGCCCGACGCGTATCGATGCTGATCGGAGTGCTCGCAAACGCAGGATCGGCCCGCAGGCCCTCAATCACCGGCAGCACCCGCGCGAGCTCGACGTCCTCGCCGACCGGGCGCAGAGCCGGTCGCGTCGACTCGCCGCCGATGTCGAGCAGGTCCGCGCCCTGTTCGACCCAACGTCGGCACTGCGCGATGACGACCGAAGCGTTGGGCCGCAGCCGCGACTGCGCGATCCAGCGTCCACCGTCGAAGAAGCTGTCGGGGGTCACGTTGACGATCGCCATCACTCGACAGCGATCGAGCGCGAGCGTCCCCCCGGCGTGGCGCCATGAACCCCCTGGCACGGCGACATGTTAGCGCCCGCAGCCGAGAAGGTCGCCCCTCACTTCCCGTATTGCTTGGCGTCGATGCCGTAGCGACGCAGCAATTTGTGCAGGTACTTGCGATCCATGTCTGCTTCCCGCGCGCCGCGGGAGATGTTGCCGCCCGCTCGATCGAGCAGCCAGTGCAGGTAGGCCTCCTCGAAGCGCTCGATCGCCCGCTCCTTCTGCTCGCGGAAGGTCAGCGTCGGATCGAAGGAGACCTTGCGCGGCTCGCCCGGCTCGCGCCGATCGGTCGACATCAAGTCGATCACGCCGTCGGGCGACAGGTATGCGCTGCGCTCGACGACGTTGCGAAGCTCGCGGACGTTGCCCGGCCACTCGTAGCCGATGAGTCGGGCCATCGCCTCGGGGCCGGGCGGCCGCCACATGCCCGGCGGCAGCCGCCGCGAGAACGCCTCGATCAACATCGGGATGTCCTCGCGCCGCTCACGAAGCGCTGGCAGCTCGCAGCTGACGACCGCGAGCCGGAAGTAGAGATCCTCGCGCATCGAGCCGTCGGTCACGCTCTCTCGCACGTTGCGATTGCTCGCTGCGATGATGCGGACGTCGGCGCTGCGCTCTTCGGTGCCGCCGACTCGACGAAAGCGGCCGCTCTCGAGCGTGCGCAGCAGCTTGGGCTGGAGATCGGCCGGCAGCTCGCCGACTTCATCGAGGAACAAGGTCCCGCCGTCGGCCAGCTCCCATGCGCCACGACGAACGTCGCCGTCGTCTCGGCTGCCGAACAGCTCGAGCTCGATCTGCTCGGCCGCCAGCGCTCCGCAGTCGACGATCACGAACGGCGCCTCGCGCCGCGGCGAAGCGTCGTGGATCGCCCGCGCGACCAGATCCTTGCCAGTCCCGGTCTCGCCGCGCAGGAACACGGTCACCTGCTTGTCGGCCACGCGCTCGAGCACCGCGAACACGCGCCGCATCGCCAAGCTGCGCCCCAACACCGGGCCGAAGCGCTCGGACTCGCTGGGTAACAGCTCGGGCGAACGATCGCGGGGGACGAAGCGCAGCTCGACTTGCCCGAGGCGCAGCTCGTCGCCGGGTCGCAAGAACGCGTCGGTGATCATCGAGCCGCCGAGACAGGTCCCGGACGAGGACTCGAGATCGAGCAACCGGTACCGATCACCCTCGCGGCGAATCTGTGCGTGCGTGCGGCTGACGGAAT
>DATLLB010000785.1:0-4597 GCA_035538075.1 Enhygromyxa sp. | reverse complement strand
TGCGAAGGTGGCTCGAGACGCGAGCGCCCCCGCCGGGTGACCGGGCAGCGGGAAGTGCTTGAACACGAAGCGGATGCGATCACCGTAGAGCGATCGCAGCTCCTCCATGGTCTCGTGGCCCTTCGCGCAGAACGGGCACTGAAAGTCGGAGAACGCGACGATGGTGATCGGTGCGTCGGCGGGTCCGCGGGTGTGCGAGCTGCCGATCGGGACCGGATAGACGCTGTCCTCGTCGAGCTCGGGCCGCTCGTCGGCGTAAACGATCGCGGTGTAGCCCCACCGCGTCGCGTAGTCGTAGAGTTCGGCCGCCGCCACGCCGTCGTCGCGCAGGCGCTCGGCGAGCGCGAGCTCCTGCTCGATCATGTGCTGGAAGATGTGCTTGGGTCGCGCGCCCGGGAGCATGCGGCCGTTGATGAAGAACACCGGCGTCGAGGTCAGCTTGAGCCGCTTGGCCGCGCGCAGATCCTTGCGGACGGCGCTGGCGTGGGTGAGCGAGTCGAGCTCGCGGTGGACCTGCTCGAGATCGAGGCCGACCTGCGCCGCGTAGCCCTCGATGGTCTGCGGGTCGATGCCGCGGCCGCTGAACACCAGATCGTGGAACTCCCAGAACTTGCCCTGCGACAGCGCCGAGTGACCGACCAGCGCGGCCAACAGCGCGTGCTCGTGGTTGTTCAGCGGCATGGCCTTGTACACGAAGCGGATCTGCCCGGCGTACTCGCGCTCGAGCGCGGCGACGGTCTTGAAGGCCTCCTCGCAATACGGGCACTCGAAGTCCGAGAACATCACGATCGTGACCGGCGCATCCGCGGGCCCGCGCGACGGCGAGTCACCGACCTCCACGCGAAAGCGCAGATAAGGGACCCCGGCCGCGAGCTGCTCCGGATCAGGCTCGAGCTCGCCTTCGGTCACCACGCCGATCGATCGATCGCCCTTCGGCGGCTCGCCGATCGACGGTTCAGCCTCCGCGGTCGGCTTTGGGATCGCGCTGGCCTCGTCGCGCTTGCAGCCGGTGACGAGCGCGAGAGAAGCAGCGAGGAACAGCAGTCGGCGCACGCGCGTCATTGGTACCGGAGGCGGAGCGGGGAGGCAGCGCGGAGGGTAGCGCGCTACCATCGACAGCACCACACCGAGCCCGAGCGACCCTGGTGGAACAAGTCTACGTTCAGAAGATCACCCACTCCTACGACGGCGTGCGCCCGGCCGTCTCGGACCTGAGCTTTCACGTCAAGGCCGGCGAGGTCCTCGCCTTGATCGGCCCCAACGGCGCGGGCAAGTCGACGAGCCTGCGCATCCTCGCCACGCTGCAGCGGCCCGACAGCGGCGCGGTGCTGTGGGACGGACGCGACGCGTGGATGGAACGACAAGCGGTTCGTCAGCGGATCGGCTTCCTCGGCGACGGCACCGGGCTCTACCCCAACATGACTGCGGCCGGTTACCTGCGCTTCTTCGCCGAGTGCTATGGCATGAGTGACGGCGACGCCAGGCGGCGCGTGGCCGAGCTGCTCGAGGTCTTCAAGCTCACCAGCAAGTCCGACGCGCTGATCTCCGATCTCTCCAAGGGCATGCGCCAGCGCCTCGCGATCGCCCGCACGCTCGTGCACAAGCCCGAGCTGCTGCTGCTCGACGAGCCGGCTGACGGCCTCGATCCGCTCGGCCGCCGACAGCTGCGCGAGATCCTGCGGGGCGTCGCCGATCAGGGCGTGGGCATCGTCGTCAGCAGCCACATCCTGCGCGAGCTCGACGGCTTCTGTGACACCGTCGCGCTGATCCAAAAGGGCGCGATGCAGGTGTTCGGGCCGGTCGAGGAGGTGATCGAGAAGTACGAGGTCGCGCGACGCGTGCACGAGGTCTCGATCACCAACGGCCTGCAGAAGGCGCTGGAGATCCTCAAGGCGCACGAAGGATTGATCGAGAGCGTCATGCCGCTCTCGCGCGACGAGCAGATCGATCCGGCCACGACCCAGCGCGGCAAGGTCCGCGTGCGCATCCACGGCGCCGAGGATCGGGCCGCGAAGCTGCTCAGGGAGCTAGTGCTCGCGGACGTCGAAGTGATCGCGCTGACGAGGTTGCGCAGCGATCTCGAGGATGTGTATCAGAGCATCGGTCGCGACGAGGTCAGCTGAGCACGTTCGTCAGGATGGCGGTTGCGTGCGTCCACAAGAGCGCGCCGCCGGCATCGGGCACGAGCGTGCGGTGAGCGTTGGGGATCCGTCGCGCGAGCGACTCGCCGAAGTCGGGCGAGTGCACGACGCTTGCATCGTGAGCGCCGTACCAGAGATCGACCCTCGTGCTCATGCTCGCGAGATCGAACGGCCAGCGGCTCATCGCCAGCACGGTGTCGCGCGCGTAGCCGTCGGCGCCGCGTGAAAAGCCTTCCTCGAGCGCGCGCCGGTACGCGCGTGCGAACCCGGACTCCAGATACACGCGGCGATCCTCGGGCGACGACCCGTCGACGACCATTCGCCACATCGCCTCGGGGTTCATCGCCCGCAGCGAGAGCTCGGCCGCTTCGGGCTCGGCGGCGATGCGATCGATGAGCATGCGCAGCTCGGCCGGCAACCGCTCGCGCAGCTCGGGGGCCGCCAGCTCGTCGGTGCCGGACACGATCGCGACCGCCCGCACGACCCCCGCAGCCCCACATGCCAGCGCGAACGGGGCTCCTTGCGAGAACCCGACCGCCGGCGTCGACCCGAGCGCGCGCACCTCGATCAAGCCCGCGATGTCCTGCGCCCAGTCGAGCAGCGTGCGACCGGGCGCAGGATCCGAGAGCCCGAGCCCGGGTCGATCGACGCCGATCAGACGGACCTCGAGCCGCTCCAGGATCTCCACGCCAAACCCCAGCGACGCGCTGGTGCCCGCGCCCGGAAACAGCAGCACCGGACGGCCACGCTCGTCGCCCCACTCGGCCCAACCGAGCGAGCGCCCGTTGGCGAGCTTGGTCTTACCCCTGCGACTCGGCCGCGCGATCCATTTCGACACGGCCGGATTATGGCTCACTTCAATGCAGCGCCGGCCGCAAATTCAGACCTGCGATCACGCCGCCTTCGAACTCCAGCAATTCACGGACGCGCGCGTCGACCTCCGTCGCCGGAAACAGCCTGCGGGCGAGCCGATGAAAGAGCCCGACATGCCGTGCCTCGGAGCGAGTCAGCTCCGCATAGAAGTCCTTGAGCGAGCCCTCGGGCAGCCCGGCCGCGACCATGCCGAAGCGCTCGCAACCACGCGCTTCGACCACACCGCCCATGACTAGACGATCCAGCAGGCGCTCGTCACGACCGGTGCGGATCCAGCGGCTGAGTCCATCGACGTAGGGATCCTTGCTGTCGGGGGCGAGCGTCAGCCCGCGCGACTCGATGATCGCGTAGACCCGCTCGAAGTGCTCGAGCTCCTCGCGAGCAAACGCGATCATCGGCGCCAGCAGCTCGCGGCGATCGGGGTAGCGGACCACGAACGCCATGCCGGTCGCCGAGGCCTTGCGCTCGCACGCGGCGTGATCGAGCAAGAACGCGTCGAAGTCCCCGAGCACGACCTCGAGCCAAGCGTTCGACGTAGGCACGGCGAGCGGGAGCACGTCGAGGATGTTAGGTCATATCCCGCGAACGCCAACCCCGATCGCGGTCAGGCACATCTCGTCGAGCGTGCCCTCGCCCATGTTGACCTCGATCGGATCGCTGAGCCCGAGCTCGCCGAGCGCCTCGACCACCGCCGGGTTGTCGAGCGTGTTCTCGTAGGTGCAGCGGATCCGCACGATGTCGCCCGCCTTCACGCGAAAGCCCTGATCCGCGAGCGCGTCGTACTCGTACACGCGCTGCCAGTTGAAGTCCCAGTCCGGCGTCTGCAGCAGGCAGGTCTCGACGCCGGTGTCGCGATCCTCGATCGCCACACGCATGTCGACGGCGACCTTGTGCATGTGACTCGCGACCGCCCAGATGCGAGCCTCGATGCTGTCGGGGAACGGCTGACCGCCGTACGAGACCACCCACTCGTACTCCTCGACGTGGCCGGAGGCGCCGGGTGGGATCTGCAGCGGACCCGTCAACGAGTCGCCGGCCCCGGGCGCGCCGAGCAGCGTGAACAACGAGCTGTACTCGGGCTGCTCGGTGGTCCAGCGCAGCGCCAATCCGGTGCCCTCGTCGGTCTCGGCCGCGCCGCCGGTCGCATGATAGTGGACGTTCAAGATCAGCCGGGCGTTGGCGGGCACGCTGATGCCGACGCCGTCGGGCGGCTCCATCGGCAGTCCGCCAGGCACCCAGCCGGCGATCAGCTGCGTGGGTCCGGCGATGCCAGCTCCGCCACCGCAGTCTTCGTTGACGCCGCCGGCCCACGAAGCGGAGGCCGCGTTCGTGTCGACATAGACGAGCACATGGTGGACGATCCCACGGTTGCCCGGGATCACCTGCAGCCCGGTCAAGAACACATCCTCCGCGTTGCCGGGATCGAGGCTCAGGCAGTGGAAGAAGTCGAGCGTCGAGCCCTCGGCGGCGATGCTCAGCTGCGCGTCCGAGAGCACCGTCGTGGTCGGATTCTGGAGATCGTGATCGGGCGGCTCGGGCAGCGGGGCTGCGAGCGCGGGATCGCCTTCGGGGGCGCCGAGATC
>DATLLB010000784.1:0-10152 GCA_035538075.1 Enhygromyxa sp. | reverse complement strand
TGATTACGCTCCTGACGCTGCAGAAGCTCGCGCCCAAGCTCCCGCGCGCGCTGGTGGTGGTGGTGCTCGGGACCTTGCTGGTGTGGTTGCTGCGGCTCGATCGCGTGGGCGTGGCGATCGTCGGCGAGATTCCACGCGGGCTGCCGCGGCCGGCTTGGCCGGTGCTCGAGCTCGAGGCGATCCGCGAGCTCGCTCCGACTGCGCTGACGATCGCGTTCGTGGCCTTCTTGGAGGCCATCTCGGTGGCCAAGCGTGTGGCGAGCAGCAACGCGCGACCGGACGCGTGCGGGCGCAAGCCGAAGATCGATCCCAACCGCGAGCTGATCGGGCTCGGCGCTGCGAACCTGCTTGGCAGCTTGTTTCGCGGCTTTCCGGTCGCGGGCGGGTTCTCGCGCACGGCCGTCAACGCGCAGGCGGGCGCGCGCACGGGGCTCGCGGGCATCGTCACCGCGCTCGCCGTGATTGCGACCTTGCTGCTGCTCACGCCGCTGTTTCACTACCTACCCAAGGCGGTGCTGGCCGCGATCATCATGACGGCGGTGTTCGGGCTCGTCGACGTGGAGATGGTCAAGCGCCTGTGGACGATCGAGCGCAGCGAGCTGGTCATGCTGCTGCTGACCTTCGTGGCCACGCTGGTGGTCGGCATCATTCAAGGCATCACGATCGGCGTGCTGGCCTCGCTGCTGTGGTTCGTGACCCGACAGACTCGCCCACACATGGCCGTGCTCGGCCGGCTGCCGGGCACCACGGTGTATCGCAAGCTCGAGCGCTTCCCCGACGCGATCCCGACCCCGGGCGTGATCGCGGTGCGCTTCGACTCGCAGTTTTACTTTGGCAACGTCGACTTTCTCGAGCGCACGATCGAGGAGCTGCTAGAAGCGGCGGCCGATCGCGGAGAGCCGGTGCGCGGGATCGTGATCGACGGCAGTGCGATCAATCGCCTCGACAGCTCGGCCGACACGGCGTTGCAGGAGCTCGCGGAGTCGCTGCACAGCCGTGGGATCGCGCTGCACTTCGCCGCGCTCAAGGGGCCGGTGCGCGACATGATGGCGCGCACGGGGCTGCATGAGCGGCTCGGCGACGGCAGGTTCTGGCTGACGGTGCACGACGCCGTGCTCGCGGCTCACGGACAGGGAAGCGCGCCACAATAGAGCCGCTCGGCGTCGTTCCAGATCACGAACATCTCGAGCTCGCACATGTAGGGGTGGTCTTCTTCGAAGGTCGGGCTCGCGGCCACCGGGTTGCCCTCGAGCAGCAGCTGGACCCCGCACCCGCTCCCAAACCAAACGGTGTCGAGAAACGGCGAGAGATCGTCGATCAGGTTGTTCGAGAGATCGAGGTGGGCCATCTCGGGCGGCGTGAAGGTGGTGACCGGCGCGACGTCGACGATGCCGTTGTCGGCCGCGTCGAGCCACTCGATCGGGAGGCCGGTGAGGTCCGAGAGATCAGGCTGACCGGTGCTCGAGATCGACAACCAAGCGAGGCTCGGCAGCGTCGCAATCGGCGTGAGCGTGAGAATGGGGTTGTTCGAGATCTCGAGGCGCTGGAGGGCAGGGAGCCCGGTCAGCGGCGCGAGGTCGCTGACTTGCGCGTTGTTGATGAGCAAGGTGTCGAGCGCGTCGAAGTCGAGCAGGAACTCGAGATCCTCGACCTGGGTGTCGCTGGCGTTGAGATAGATCAGCTTGGTGGAATCTGCGAGCGGCTCGAGATCCTCGATCATGGTCTCAAACAGCAGCAGGTGCTCGAGCTCGGTCGCGCCTGCGAGCGCGGAGATGTCCGCGATCGCGGTCTCATGCAGCGAGATGCTGCGCAATGACGCGACGCTGGCCAGCGGCGGTAGCGTGTCCAGTGGGTTGCGCTCGACCTCCAGCCGCTCCAGCGCGGGCAGATCGGCGATCGGAGACAGGTCGCTGATCTGATTGTTGGGTACGTTCACCGAGATCAGGTTGGTGGCGCACTCGAGACCGACGAGGCTGGTGATGCCGACGTTGGAGGCGAACACGTCGGTCAGCATGGCGATCTGCTCGGGGCCGATCGGCGCATCCTCGGCGAGCATCAGCGTCGCGCGGACCCGCTGCTCGAGCGCGGGATCCTCGAACACGACCGGGTTGCATGGATCGGGCTCGTCGGTGTCGCGCTCGTCGGTCTCGGATTCTTCAGTTTCTGGCGCTTCGGTGTCGGACTCTTCGGAGTCGGACTGCTCGGGGTCGGAGTCTTCGCTGTCGAGGCCGGTCTCGGATCCACTGGAGCTGGTGTCGTCGTCGACGATCGGCGGCTCGACGCAGGCCGTGGCTGCGAACATGGCGATCAGCGCCCAGTGGATCCGCGAGTCCGCGCGCACGCCCGCGAGTGTAGCAGTCGTGCGCGTGTTAGAGTCGAGTGGTGGTGTGGCCCGTCATCGTCCTGTTCGCAGTAGCGACCGCGTGCTCGAGCCATGAGGGAACCGCGAGCGATCCGAGCCGGTCGGCGAGCGAGGGCGAGGGCGAGGTCGAGCTCACCGCGAAGCACGGCTGCGGCGAGCGCTCCTACGGGATCCATCACAATCCTGGCGACAGCATCGAGGCGATCGGCGCACGGCGGGTCGGGGCGATTGCCTGCGCGACGCCGTGCGTGCCCACGCCAGGATTTGCGCGTGGGGCCGAGGGCCGCAACGAGCATGGCGGCTATGGCTTCATCGAGATCGAGCCGAGCGCGTGCGAGCTGCCGGGCACCTCGCTGGGCGTCGAATCGTGCATTGGTCAGTGCGAGCGCGAGCACCTGCTCGGGCAATTGCAGATCGAGCTCGCCGATCAGACGCCCGCGTCGCGGGAGCGAATCTGTCGGGCATTGGAGGCGCGCTGGGGGCGGCCGGATGTCGGCGATTGCGACTGCATCGACGATGAGATTGTGTGGCTGCCGAGGCCCGACGAGCCGGGCGCGGTGCTGCACTTCATGGGCCATTACACGCTCGATTGCGGGTTCCCGCCCGGCAACTACGCGCCGGAATTTCCACCGGGCTGAGAGGACGATCGACGTGACTTCGAACGCCGAAGCAGCGCTCGCCAGAGCGTGGATCGCCGCGCAGGATGATCTCGACGACGAGACGAGGATGGACTCGGTGCGCGTCGCCGCGGATCGTCTGCAGGCTGAAGGGCATGCGCTCGGCGAGCTGGTGACGCTCGGGCTCGCGTTGCTCGAAGGGCGGGATGCGAGCGTGCGGGCGGCGTACGTCGAGCGCGTGGCGGCGTTGCTGCCGGAGGCGCTCGGGCCGTTTGCGTCGCTGGCGACGCATCCTCAGGCGTTCGACATGCGTTGGTCGCTGTGCTTCCTGGATGGCGCTCGGCTGCCAATCCACCGCGCGCGCGTATACGCGGGACTGCTCGGGCTCGAGCGGCTCGATCCGGCGCAGATGCTGGCGATGTTTCTCGCGCTGCCGGCCGCTCGATGCTTGCGCTCGCTGACGATCGACGTGGGGATTGAGCATGCCTACTTGCAACGGGTGATCGACACGGTGGCTCAGTGCGGAGCGCCGCTCGAGTCCCTGGTGATCTGGGTGGCGCTGCCCGACGAGGTATCGCCGCCGCTCGAGTCGATCATGGCGCTGCCCTACTTGCACACGATCGTGTTGGCGGGTGAGCTGGTGAGCTTGCCCGGGGGCGACGCGAATGCACCGTGGAGCGGGCACGCCGGCCCGATTCGTGCGCTGGGCCGAGCTGCGACCGGGCGAGACCCGAAGGCGCGCGAGCAGGCGCTCGCACGGATTCGTCGAATGGGTCGCAACTCCGGGCGCTACCTTGCC
The DNA here is from genome assembly GCA_035538075.1 of Enhygromyxa sp. Classification (GTDB taxonomy): domain Bacteria; phylum Myxococcota_A; class Polyangia; order Nannocystales; family Nannocystaceae; genus Plesiocystis. The sequence goes on along the minus strand of DATLLB010000784.1, from coordinate 6,374 downwards.
GCGATTGCGGCGAACGAGCCCAGCGACGAACGGCGTGTGCGGATCGCTGACGCCGACTTGCTCGCCTATGCGATCGAGGGGAGCTCGCTCGAGCGGCAACGAGCCCAGTTCGAGCGCGACGGCGTGCATCCACGGTGGTCGCTGCGCAGTCGCTGGCGTGCGTTGGTGCCCTACGGATCGTGGTTTGGTACTGATTCGATCGAGAACCTGCTGCGCGCGCACAACAAGCTTCACGATTCACCGGCACTGGAGCCGCTATCGCTGGAGGCGATGGTCGACGATCCGCACTGGATCGAGTTTCGTCGGCAAGCTGCGGCGCTCATGCAGATGATCGCGCAAGCTGGCGATCAAGCGTGAGGCCAGTCGACGCTGCGCCAGTCGAAGCGGTCGCGGCGATCGAGGTGATCGCGAGGCGCGAGCTCGGTGACGATTGCGACCTCCGGCAGCGCGTCGGCGAGCGGCTCGACCTCGGCTGAATCGCGGCCCGGCAGGCACAGCTGGCGCAGGCGCTCGAGCTTGGCCGTGCGCGCGCCTGCCCGAGCTCGAGCACCTCGACGCTGGCGAGCAGGCGGTGCGGTGCCCACAGCTCGTTGAGCAGATCGACGGGCATGCTGATGCGCCGAAGCGCGGGCATGATCGCGAGCGCGTCGGGCGAGCGCGGTCGTGCGCCGCCGGGCTCGAGCGCGAGCGTGTGCAGACGATCGAGCCGGACGAGCGCGGCGAGGTCGACGTTGGCGACCTTGGTGAGCGTGAGCTGCTCGAGCTTCGTGAGCGTGTCGAGGCCCGAGATCTTGCGTAGGTCGCCGCCCTCGATCGTCAGGCTGCGCAGGCGCGGGAGCGAGGCCAGCGGCTCGAGCCGGGTGGTTCGCGTCGCGCTCAGGGTCAGGTGCTCGCAGGCTTGCAGCGACGCGAGCGGATCGAGCTCGCCGACCTTGCTGCCGCTCAGCGCGAGCCGTTCGAGCGTGGTCAGAGCGGCGAGCTCGGTCATCACGTGCAGCTTGGCGGGAACGATCGCGAGCTCGCGCAGGGCCGGGAGCGCGGCGATCGGGCCGAGGTTGCGCAGCGGCGAGTCGGGCAAGCGCAGCGATCGCAAGCGGGTGGCCCCGTGCAGCAGCTCGGGCTCGCCGTCGAAGCGAACGCCGGCGAGCGTGAGCTGCTCGAGCGCAGGCAGGCGCCGACCGAGCGCGTCGAGGCGTGCGGGTTCGATCGCGTGCAGCTCGAGCGCTTTGAGGCTCGCGGCCAGCGGCTCGAGCTCGGCGACGGCGAGCTGGTTGCTCGCTGGATCATGGGCGACCACGCTCAGTCCGCGCAGCTTGGGCAGCTCGGCGAGCACGGTGGGATCGAAGCGCTCACCCACGCGCAACCACGCGAGCTGCTCGAGCTCGATCAGGGACCGGAGATCCATGGTGCGCGCGTTGGGTAGATCGACCACGCGCAGCGGTCGGGCGTGGGCCTTGGCGACGGCGACCAGGCGCGCGAGCTCTTCGTGGGTGCAGAAGTCGACGCGCACGCGCGCGAGCGAGGCGGCGGCCGGCGACGCGAGCAGGCGATGCAGCTCGCGCTGCTCCTTGGGATAGCCGCCGAGCAAGAACCCGCCGCGCCAGCGCAGCCGCAGCGTCGCGCTCGCGCGCAAGCTCGGCGCGAACGCTCGCCAACAGGCGTGGTGCTCACGCTGGAGCGCGCGGGCTTGCAGCGGATCTTTGGTGTGCTCGGCCGCGAGCTCGAGCGCGAGCAGCTCGCCACGCGGATCACCGCGGGCCTGCAGCGCATCGGCGAACACCCACGCGCGGGCCTGGGCGGGCGGCAACGTGGCCGCTTCGTGGGCGGGCTCGAGCACGGCGGCCGCTGCCATCGCCGAGCTCGAGCGGGCGGCTCGGGGCTCGGGCGTCGGCTCGGATCGCAGCGGCGCGCGGCGGGCTGCGAGCGCGCGCTCGATTAGCGTGCGCAGCTCGTCGTGCTCATCGTCGGGGACCGAGTTCCAGCCGCCGAGCTCGAGCGCTCGCAGCAGCGCCTCGGGCAACGCCTGCGCGGCGCAGGCGAGGTGTCGCCAGCGTAAGCGGCGAGCGTCGCTACTGTCGTCGTCCTGGCCGTAACGCGGCTCGCCGGCTTCGATCGCAGAGCCGCACTCGCGACAGATCGCGCGCGCGGCCGACGAGGCTTCGACGAGGGCCATTGCGGCCATCGTACGACGATCGGCGGTTGATTAGAGGAACTCGGGACCGACGACGACGGGGTGCTGCATGACCGTCGTGCTGCGCGGCTCGGGGACGAGCTCGACCAGAGGCGGTGCGTCATCGAGCTCCTCGAGCAGCGCAAAGCAGGCGCTCACGACCTTGGCCTCGCCTGCGAGCGTGGTTCCGATCTCGACGCAGCGCTGGGCCATGTCCTTCGTGCTGTCACGCAGGAAGTCCGAGGTGGTCGGGCCGGTCCAACAGGCCCATCGCCAGCGTGACCCTGCTTCGGCGTCGCGCCGTCGTTGGGCTCGCTCGTCGAGCGTCGCAATCTGCTCGTAGACGTCGGCCTCTGCGAGCAGGTGCGTGGCTTCGCGCAGCAGCACGCGCGTCGCAAGCTGGGCGTCGACGCGAACCTGGTCGCGGTGGAGCTCGTACTGCGACGCTCGGCAGCGGTTGTAGGAGTCGTAGAACGCGTCGAGCCGCGCGATGGAGTGCTCGCGTCGTTCGACGTCCTGCTTCCAACGCCGCCGCAGCTCGGGATCCTCGGAGTCGCGTAGCCACTCGGCGACCTCGTACACGAGATCGTCGGGCGCCTGAGTGGTCAGCAGGACTTCGTAGTCTTGGTCGTGCGCGAGCGAGTCGAGCTCGGTGAGCAGCGCGAGCGCGGCGACGTCGGTCGGCGCGGGCTCGGCTCGGCGCCGCAGCTTCGTCGCGACGCGAGCCCAGTGGTGCGCCGACTCGGACTTGATCGGATCGCGCGACACCATCACCTGCCCGGTGCCGAACGTCGAGCTGTCGGGCGCTCGGCAAGCGCGGTCGGCCGCGAGCGCGACCCGATCTACGCAAGAAGGCGGCCCACGCTCGCGCGCGGCCGCCTTCGCTCATGCTGCACCGCCCTCAGGCGTCTTCGACGTGCCCGCGGGTCTCGATCAGCCCGTACTCGCCGTCCTCCATGCGGTAGATGACGTTGATGTCGCCAGTCTCGGTGTTCGTGAACACCAAGAACTGCTTGTGCATCAAGTTCAGCTGCATGACGGCCTCTCGCACGGTGAGCCGCTCGGCGCGGAACTCCTTCTCGCGCACGATCTTGGCCGCCTGATCCTGCGGCTTGTCGGCGCTGGTCTCGGTCTCCTCGCTGCCGCGCTCCTCGGCCTCGATCATGGCCTCGGCCTCGTCGAAGGCGTCACCCGAGATGACGATCTGCCGCACGCGCGCAGCCTTGCCCTTGTGTGGCTTGTGCTGGGTGATGCGATCCTTGTAGCGACGGACCTGCCGCTCCATCTTGGCGAGCGCCATGTCGATCGAGCTGTACATGTTCTCGGTCGTCTCCGATGAGTGGAGCTGGAGACCGTTGCGCAGCGTCACGTCGAACTGGGCGATGTGGTTGATCTTCTCGACCGAGAAGGTGCAGTTGACCTTGAGTGGATCGGAGAAGTACCGCTTGATCTTGGTCAGGCGCTCCTCGGCGTAATTGCGAAGCGCGTCGGACGAGTCCATGTGACGGAACACGAACTGGGTCTGCATTGAGTGCTACCTCCCTTGTCGAATTGGAGACGGGTGTAAAGGGCCCGGGTCAATCCCGGGCAAGAACGGGGTTGACCGGTCCCGGGCGCCAATGCTTGGCGTCATCACGGGGCCGAACTTGCGTGTGGTGGTTGTCAAAACAGTTTGCGCCGCTTCGAGCTGGACAGCAGGTTGAGCTGCTCGCGGTACTTGGCGACGGTCCGTCGCGCGATCTTGATGCCGTCGTCGCGCAGCAGCTCGACGAGCTTCTGATCGCTGTAGGGCCGCCGCGCGTCCTCGCACTCGACGAGCTTCTTGATCTTCTCTTTGACGGCCTCGGACGCGAGCTCGCCTCCGCCGCGCTTGGAGATGCCGGCGTTGAAGAAGTACTTGAGCTCGAAGATGCCCTGCGGGGTGTGGACGTACTTGTTGGTCGTCACCCGGCTGACGGTGGACTCGTGCATCTCGATGTCTTCTGCCACGTCTTTGAGAATGAGCGGGCGCAGATGCTGCGGACCCTTCTCGAAGAACTCGCGCTGAAATTTCAGGATGGACTTGGTGACCTTGAGGATCGTCCGCTGGCGCTGCTGAATCGAGCGGATCAGCCACTGCGCCGAGCGCAGGCGCTCGGTGATGTAGTCCTTGGCCTCGCCGCTCTGCTTGCCGCTGCCGTTGGCCCCGTTGGTCCCGCTCGCGCTCGGCACCGAGGCTGCGCCTCGGCCACGGACCTTGGCCTTGCCGCCCTTTTGCTCGGCGAGCATGGCCGAGCGGTAGTAGTTGGAGATCTTCAGCTTGGGCAGCCCGTCGTCGTTGAGGGTCACGACGTAGTCGTCGCCGATCTTGTGCACGTAGACGTCGGGCGTGACGTACTGCGGCGACTCGGACACGAACTGCCGAGCCGGCCGCGGCTCGAGGCCCATGATCACCTTGGTGGCTTCGTAGACCTCCTCGAGCGCCTCGCCGGTGTCGCGGGCGACGGCCGGGTAGGCGCGTTTCTCGAGGTTGTGCAGGTGCTTGGCGATGATCGTCAGCACCAGCGGATCATCGATCGGGTGCTCGGGGTGACGAGCCTGAATCCACAGGGCCTCGGCCAGATTGCGCGAGGCGATCGCGAGCGGATCGAGCTGCTGCACGCGACGCAGCACCTGCTCGACCTGCAGCGTGGAGCAGTCGAGCCGGCGGGCGATCTGCGGGGCGGTGACGCTGCGCAGGTAGCCGGCCGGAGAGAGGCTGCGGACCACATACTCGGCGATGTCTTCTTCGAGCGCGCTGAAGTTGGACAGCCGCACCTGCCACATCAGGTGCTCGACCAGCGTCTCCTCGGCGGCCATGGTCTGCTCGAGACCTGGCAGGTCGTCGTCCGGGCGCACGCCGGCGGACGGCATCGGACCGGAGAGCGTCTGATGTTGAAGGTACGCTTCCCAGTCGAAGTTGTCGTCGGCGTTGGGTTGGTCGGCCTTGACCTCTTGGCTGGGCGCCTCGGCTGGTCCGACATCGCCGGACTGGCCTTGCATCTCCACGCCATCTTGCATCTCGACCGAGGAGACCGGCTCCTCGGCGCTCGTGCCCATCTCTTGACTCTCTTCGAGGAGCGGGTTCTCGAGCAGCTCGTTGCGGACGAGATCTTGAAGTTCGATCCGAGACAGCTGCAAGAGTTTGATGGCCTGCTGCAGCTGAGGGGTCATCACGAGCTGCTGGGACATCCGCAGCTCTTGGCGCATGTGCAGGACCATGGGGGTTCATGCAGGTTATCAGATCCGCTTGCACCGTCCAAAGAGGGATTTGCGGGACAATCCGCGATTTCAGCCGTGGACGCGGCGTGATGACAACTCAGGAGGCGCGCGGACCGGGCGGCGCCGCTGCTGGCAGTGGATCCACAGCGGGGCTAAAGTGCCCCACGCTCATGTCCGACGTGGTCAACCTCAACCGTTTTCGCAAGCGCAAGCGGCGTGAGGCGGAGCAGCGCGAGGCTGAACAAAACCGCGTTGTCCACGGGCGCAACAAGGCGGAGAAGCGAGCGCTTCAACTCGAGCGCGAGCGAGCGGATCGGAGCTTGGACGCGCACGAGCGTGAGCGCGATGACGCCGAAAGCTCGGCGCCCGAAGAGCCTCAGCCTTGAGCGAGCGAGAGGCGGGCGCGGCGACTTGCGTGCTCGCGTCACCTGACACTCGTCGCTCGTCATGGTCATCGCGGGCGCGACGTGGCATCGTCGGCCGGTGGAGCGCCGCGCCTCGGTCTTGCTCGTTGCTGTTTGGTTGTTCGTGGCGGCTTGTGCCGGCAATCGAGCTTACCTCGATTGGCGTCCGGGTCTGACCGAGCTCGACTTCGACGGGGTCTACGAGATCTCGCTCGACGAGTTCGATGGCTTCGCAGCGGAGGCGGCCGACAACGCCAGCTTCGATCGCTTCCGCGGCGAGGCGCGATCCGATGCATCGACGACCATGGCCTCGCTCGGCGAGGCCCTCGCCGCTGCCGGCGACGCCGATCCGCGTGGTCGTGCGATCTTGGAGCTCGGCGGCGATGGGCGCGTCCGCTTGTCGGGCGATCGCGGTCAGAGCTACACGGGCAGCGTCGACTGGTTCGCGATCACGCCCGATCGCGAATACGCGGCGCTGCTGAGCGAGAGCACGCTGGCGGTCGCGATCGGCGGGGCCACGACGGGCATCGAGATCGGCACGCTGATTGGCAACGAACTCG
>DATLLB010000783.1:0-2414 GCA_035538075.1 Enhygromyxa sp. | reverse complement strand
TCCCGACCTGAGCTTGTACGAGTCGCAGGGCACGATCGTCGATCCCGATCTGCTCGCCTGGCTCTCCGCGTTGCCGGCCCCGCTCAAGGACATCGGCAGCGGCTACCCCAACCTCAACGGCCTGCCCACGGTCACGCTCGAGGACAACTGGTCCGGGCTCGACGCGACCCACGACATCTTCGTGATGGACCAGGACGGCGAGCAGGTGAATGTCGGGCACCACACCTGGGTCGAGGGACCCTGTGGCGCGTGCACGAACGAGAACATGATCCGGCCGATGACCGTGAGCGGTGGCTATGGCTGCGGGCGGATGATGTTCAGCACCTATCACACGACCGAGTACGTGCATCAGGGGCTGACACCGCAGGAGCTGGTGTTGCTGTACATCATTCTCGAGATCGGCGTCTGCCACGGGGAGCCGCCGCCCCCTCCTCCGCCGATCGAGTAGGCGTCAGACGCAACGCAGATACACCCGCACGCGTAGATACTCGCCCTCCGCGTGGCCGGGCAGGACCGGGTGATCCGGCCCCGCTCCCCACGCGGCGATCCTCGTCCAGCCTGCGCCGCCGCTGGCGTCGAGCATCGCGCGATCGATCTCGGCCTCGCCGAGGTGATGGCTGCACGAGCAGACCGCGAGCAGGCCCTGCGGGAGCGTGCGGGCCTGCAGCTGCGCGAGCGTGCGAGTCATGGCTCCGAGCGCTCGGCCGACGTCGCGTTTGCTCGCGGCGATCTTCGGCGGATCGAAGACGATGCCAGCGAAGGGGCCGGCGAGGCGCGGATCGTCGAGAGCGGCGAACATGTCCGCGGCCACCGGCTCGATTCGCTCGCCGAGGCCGTTGGCGGCGGCGTTCTGGCGCACGTAGTCGAGCACGGTCGCGCTCTGATCGACGGCGACGACCTGCGATCCGCGAGCTGCGGCTGCGATCGCGAAGCCACCGACGTGGGTGCCGAGATCGAGCACAGGCCCGCGTCCACGCAGGAGCGCGGCGAAGCGCTCGCGGTTCTCGCGTTGATCATGGTACGCGCCGGTCTTCTGCGCGGGCGGGGCGGGAGCGGTGAAGCGCCGACCGTGCTCGAGCCACGCGAGCTGCTTGGGCGCGTCGCCGTTGCGCAGCTCGAACACGGCAGCGAAGCCTTCCTTCGCGGCGGCGCCTTCGGGAGCGATCACGATCGTCACCCCGGAGACGGGCGCGAGCTGATCGAGCAGCGCGACGATCGACTCCCACCGAGCGACGATCGGTGCGGTCGTGCACTGCACGACTCGCACGTCGCCGAAGCGATCGACCACCAACCCCGGGACGCCGTCGCCTTCGCTGTTGACCTCGCGGTAGCCGGTCGTGTCCGCGCCGAGGCCGAGCGCCTCGCGGGCTGCGAGGGCAGCCCGAAGCCGAGTCTCGAGCCAGTCGTCGCCCGGCCGCGGGCCGTAGCTGAGCACGCGCAGGACGATCCCCGACTCGGGCGAGTAGAGCCCAAACCCGAGCGTGCGCCCGCGGTGATCGACGAGCTCGGCGATCGCTCGCGGATCGGGCGGACCCATCACGCGCGCGACTTGCTGGCGTCGCACCCAGTAGCCCGTCGCGGGGCCGAACTTGCCTGCGTCGCGACGCAGCTCGATGCGCACCGCCATGGGCCGGCGATGCTACCCGTGCTCGCCGATCGCGGCTATGGTCCGAACGAGTGCCGGCCCTGATCGTCCTCGCGCTGCTGTGCGCCGCTCCGCCCGCCGAGTCGGTCGAAGAGCCTGCGCCCGTCGAGCAGCCCAGCGTGCCCGCGCCGACGGTGATCGAGCCCGAGGGCACGACGCCGCCGGGTGAAGACGAGGGCATCTCGTTCCCGGAAGAGCCCGAGGACGACGTCTCGAGCTACGCCAACCCGCAGCCACCACCGGAGCCCGAGCCCGAGGCGGCGCAGCCCGAGGAGTACGAGTTCGAGGAGCGGGCGTTCGAGGACATGCCGCTCGCGCCCACGGCCGCACGCAGGTCGGCGGCGCAGCGCAACAACGACGTGCTGGTTCGGCCGTTTCGCAAGCCGATCTACAGCATCGCGGCGGCGGGTCGCTTCGCGTACTCGCTGATCGGCGGACGCGATGTGATCCAGCCGTTCGGCTTCGGCGTCGCGGCGCAGCTGCGGATCCACTTCCTGCGCGTGCTCAAGTCGCGCTTCGGCGTGGAGATCTACGCGGGCTACACTCGCTTCCCCGAGCGGGTGAGCTATCCGGCCGTCGAGGGTGTGAGCGCCGAGATCACCCGGCTCAACTTGCTCGCGCATACCGATGTGAGCGCGGGGCCGTCGATGCAGATCCCGATCGGCCCGGTGTTCGTGCAGTTTGGCGCGAGCGCAGGCGTGGCCTTCTCCACGCTCACGCGCACGCAGTCGGTCGAGGCGGTCGACGATGAGTTAGTCGTCAGCACGGA
>DATLLB010000782.1:0-2595 GCA_035538075.1 Enhygromyxa sp. | reverse complement strand
GTAGGCCTCGATCGCCTCGACCGGCGCCTCGCCGCGGTGGGCGATGTCCTCGAGCTTGAGCCGCAGCGCCTCGGCGATGCGCTTGCCCATCTTGTCCTGCAGCTCGAACACGTCCTCGAGCGCGCCGTCGTAGCGCTCGCTCCACAGCTGAAAGCCGCTGGCGACGTCGAGCAGCCGCGCCGAGATGCGCACGCGCTTGCCCGCGAGCTGCACGGTGCCGTCGACGATCACGTCGACCTCGAGATCGGCGCCGATGGTCCGCGGGTCGCGATCGGCCGCGTCGGCGAACCGAGCCGTGGCCCCGCTGCCCGAGACTCGAAGCCCGCGCATGGTCGAGAGCACGTCGATCAGCTCGTCGCTCAGCGACTCGGCCACATAGCGCTCGGACTCGGGCCCGCGGAAGCGAAACGGCAGCACCGCCAGCGCGCGCCCGGTCGGGGTGGTCGGCGTGTTGGTCAGGCCCGGCGTGGCCGAGCGCGTTACGGTCGAGACCGTCATGCTCGTCGGCATCCCGAGCGTGCCGTCGTCGGTCCCGAGATCGCTGCCCAGATCCTTGGCCAGCTCGTTGGCCGCCGCAGCCAGCAGCTCGCCGAGCTCGGCCGCGCTGCTGATCCGCTGGCTCTGCTCGCGTGCGAGGCAGCGCGCCAAGATCGGCGCGAGCCGGCCCGGAATGCCCGGCTCGCTCTCGAACACCGGCAAGCTCTGATGCAGCCGCGCCAGCGCGATCGCCATCGGCGAGTCGCCGACGAAGGGCAGCCGACCGGTCAGCATCTCGAACAGGATCAGCCCGAGCGCGTACAGATCCGCGGGCGCGCCGATGTCCTCGCCCATGATCTGCTCGGGGGCCATGTACGCGGGCGTGCCCAGCAGCCCGCCGGTCTGCAGCGTCGCGTCGCTGCTCTGCAGCCCGCGCGCGATGCCGAAGTCGGTGATCACCACCCGACCGCTGCGCTCGAGCAGCACGTTGGCCGGCTTGAGATCGCGGTGCACGACCCCGGCTGCGTGTGCGGCCGCGAGCCCGTCGGCGATCTGCCGGGCGAACCCGACCGCGCGGGCGGGGTTGGGCGGCTTGCGATTGACGTGCGTGCGCAGGCTCTCGCCGTCGACGAACTCCATCGTCAGGAATCGCCAGCCGTGGTGCTCGCCGAGGTCGTACGTGCGCGCCGCGTTGCGGTGGGTGACCCGCCGAGCCAGCCGGACCTCTCGCCGAAAACGCTCGATCGACTCGGGCGTGGCCACGGTCGCGTCGAGCAGCTTGAGCGCCACGGTCTCGCCCACCTCGCGGTCGTGCACGCGGTAGACCGAGCCCATTCCGCCGCGACCGAGCAGCTTCTCGATCTGGTAGCGCTCGGCGAACAGGCTCCCGACGCTGACTCCCGTGCGCACCGCGATGGTCGCGTCGTCACCCTCGTTGGGCATGCCGCCGCGACGGTAGCAGAAACGACCCTCTTCGGCCGCACTCGGCGTCGCAGCCGGCGAATACCGCGAATGTCGCGCCTCAACGCCGCCGACCACGGGAAGCTCCCCCATCGCGGCGGGTCCTTCGATCGCTGGCGGCGGACGTTACACACCCCAAAACGGCCCGCCGGTCTGGCGTAGCATGGCCGCGCTTTGTCCCTCTCGCAGATCGTCTCGATCCTCGGCGCCCTGGTCATGCTCGGGCTCGCCTATGCGTTCTCCAGCAACCGCAAACAGATCGATCTCAAGGTCGTGCTGTGGGGTGTCGGCCTGCAGTGGTTGTTCGCGATCCTGCTGCTGTGGATGCCGTGGGGCAAGCTCGCGCTCGCGTCCGTCTCCGACTTCGTGACGTCGGTGCTCGCCCACTCGTACGCGGGCTCGAGCTTCGTGTTCGGCGCGCTCGGTGTCGAGGGCGGCGGCGACTCCAACCTCGGGGTCGTGTTCGCCTTCCAGATCCTCCCGACCATCGTGTTCGTCGCGGCCCTGTTCGCGGTCCTATATCACATCGGCGTCATGCAGCTGATCGTCGGCGTGCTCGCCAAGGTCATGGTCAAGACCATGGGCACCAGCGGCGCCGAGTCGCTCTCGGTCGGCGCGTCGGTGTTCATGGGCCAGACCGAGGCGCCGCTGACCATCCGACCGTTCCTCGAGCGCCTGACCAAGAGCGAGCTGTTCCTGGTCATGGTCAGCGGCATGGCGACCGTGTCCGGGGCGATCCTCGCGGCCTACGTGAAGATCGGCAACGTCGACATGAAGTACCTGCTCGCCGCCGTGGCCATGACCGCCCCAGCGTGCGTGGTCACGGCCAAGATCATGGTGCCCGAGGAAGGCAAGCCCGACACGCTCGGCCAGAGCAAGTTCGAGCTGCCCAAGGACGAGGACTCCAATGTCCTGCTCGCCGCGGCCTCCGGCACCACCGACGGCCTCAAGCTCGCCGTCAACGTCGGCGCCATGCTCATTGCCTTCATCGCCTTGGTCTCGCTGATCAATGCTGCATTCGGATTGATCTGGATCAGCGGCGAGCCGCTCACCCTCCAGCGCCTGCTCGGCTGGGGCCTCTCGCCGCTCGCGTTCCTGATGGGCGTCCCGTGGTCCGAGGCCCAGCAGGTCGGCGGCGTGCTCGGGACCCGGGCCGTC
>DATLLB010000781.1:0-3582 GCA_035538075.1 Enhygromyxa sp. | reverse complement strand
ATTTCGGCGGCGGCTACATGCTTGGCGATCTCGGCGAGATCGAGCTGGGCCACGAACACCAGCGGCTCGCCGTCGACCTCCGGCCACGGGACCCCAACCGGGAGATCCGGGTCGCCGCCGATCCGCGAGCTGCCGACCTCGTCGACGTGGATCGGCGGATCGTCGTCGGTCAGCGAGAGCTCACCGCCGGGTAGCTCGCGCGGCAACAGGCGTCGGAGCGCTTCGAAGTCGGGCACGGGCGCGCCATAGCACGGGTGCCTGTCAACCGGGCAGCACCCGCAAAAATGAGCCCGTAAATCGTGCGTCGCCTGCTCTCGGCTCTGTCTCGCGTGCGCGTGTCTGGCTAGCCTGAAGCGTCATGAATCGCGTGCTGGTGCCCTACGACTTCTCGCCGCACTCGCGCCGCGCCTGCGCGCTGGCCATGCAAGGCTTCCCGTTTGGCAACGACGTGGAGATCGAGCTGCTGCACGTGGTCGACGAGGCGCTCTACGGCAACGTGCTGACCAGCAAGCACGTGCCCGAGGACGAGGCGATCGACAGCTATCTGGCCGACGAAGTGCTGCGCATCCAGGCGGAGCTGGCGGTCGCCCACTGCAAGCACTCGGAGCCGCCGCAGCTGCTCGAGCCCAAGCGCACGATCGCCCGCGGGCGGCCCTATCAAATCATCGAGGAGCGCATGCGGGATCCGGAGATGCTCGGCGCGCTGCTCGGCGGACAGGGCCACGGCGGCGCCACCGAGCGGCTGCTCGGGCGCACCGCCCAGCGAGTGCTCCGGCACGCGACGATTCCGGTGCTGGTGGTCGTGCACCCGCACAGCCTCGCGCTGCCGGCCCGACTGATGGTTGCGATCGATTGGAGTGACAACAGCGCGCGCGCGTTGCTGGTCGCGGCGCGACTGACCAACGAAGTCGAAGGGCTGCTCTCGGTGCTGCACGTGATCGAGTCGCCGTATGTGCCCTACGTCAAGGCCTTCGCGCACGAGCAGGACGCCCGCGAAGCGCTGCAACCACTGCACGACAAGCAGCTCGCGCGACTGGCCGGGTTCGTCGGCGAGACGCTCGCGCAGCTGCCGGCGGTGCCCGAGTCGCTGACCGAGGCGGTGGTGTTTGGCGATCCGCCCAAGGCGATCGCCGCCCAGGCTGCCGCGTTGCTGGCCGATCTGATCGTCGTCGGCGCGCGAGGGAGCGCCAACCTCTCGCGCTTCTTGCTCGGCTCGACGGCCGAGCGGCTGGTCACGGCGGCCAACAGCGACATCCTCATGGTGCCCTGAGCGGCGGGCCGATCGCGTGGTAGGTTTCGCGCGCCCCCATGCGCCGTCGCTTCCTTCATGCTGTCCACGCTGTCCCGTTGCTGCTCGTCGCGGCGCTGGCCGCTTGCGATCAAAACGCGTCGGCCGACAAGGCCCCCGGCAAGTCGAACGACGGCGCCGCGCAGCCGGTGCCGGTCGGCGAGCAGATCCGCGAGGCCAATGGCGTCGATCTGCAGAAGCTGTCCGAGACCCAGCGCGAGTCGTTCTTCGCGATGATCAACACCGAGTCGAGCGCGTGCGGAGAGGCGCACTCGCTGGCCACGTCGCTGCGCGACGACGCCGACTGCCGCGACTCGAAGCTGGTCGCGCAGTTCATCGCCGATCGGATCGCGGCCGGCATGACGCCGATGGACATCAAGCAGCTGCTCGAGCAGCTGGCCGCGTCGCTGCAGCCGGCCGAGATCGAGATCGAGGGCCGCCCGGTGTTCGGCAACCCGAGCGCGCCGGTCACCGTGGTCGTGTTCGCGGACTTCCAGTGCCCGATGTGCAAAGAGGAGGCGCCGGAGCTGCGCGAAGAGGTCAGCGAGCGGCGCGGGCAGGTCAAGCTGGTGTTCAAGCACTTCCCGCTCAACGGCCACCCGCGCGCGGAGCCGGCCGCGATCGCGGTCGAGGCTGCGCACCTGCAGGGCAAGTTCTGGGAGATGCACGACCTCGTGTTCGCCAACCAGACCCAGCTCGAGGACGCCGACCTCGAGAAGTACGCCAAGCAGATCCCGGAGCTCGACTTCGACAAGTGGAAGACCGACGTCGCGGCCGAGACCACCAAGGCGGCCGTCAACCGTGATCGCGCCGAGGGCAAGGCGCTCGCGCTGACCGGCACGCCGACGGTGTTCGTCAACGGTCGGCGCGTGACCCCGCTGCTGTGGGACGGCGAGCTGTCGGGCTGGATCGACGACGCGCTGCGACGCTGAGCGAGACGGCGATGGAGCAGCTGAAGGCGATCTTCTGGAATGCCGAGGAGCGCCGCGTTCGGGCGCTCTGGCGGCTGCTCTTGCACACGCTCGCGCTGGTGGTGATCGGGATCGTCGCGGGTTCCGTAGTCAGCGTGCTGGCGCCGGAGTCCCAGCTCTCGTGGCCGATCATGGCCACGCTCGCGGCGTTGATCGTCGCGGGTGCGAGCGCGGTGGTCGGGCACTCGCTCGATCGCCGCCGCTTCGACGACTTCGGCCTGCGACTGACGCCGATGTGGTGGGCGGACTTCGGCGCGGGCGTGGGCATCGGCGCGCTGCTGATGGCCGGCATCTTCGGCGTCGAGCTGGCCGCGGGCTGGGTGGCGATCGACGGCTACTTCGTGGGTGCGGGCGAGCAGGCGTTCGTGATCGCGTTGATCGGGCCGCTGGTGGTGTTCGTGGCGGTTGGCTTCTACGAGGAGCTGCTGTTTCGCGGCTACCAGCTGCGCAACCTGGCCGAGGGGCTGTGCCTCGGGCCGATTGGCCCGCGCGCGGCGTTGCTGCTGGCGACCGTGCTGTCGTCGGTCGCGTTCGGGCTCGCGCACGCCAACAACGAAGGCGCGAGCGTGATCTCGACCGTCAACGTGGCGCTGGCTGGGATCATGCTCGCGCTCGGCTTGCTGTGGACCGCCGAGCTGGCGCTGCCGATCGGCCTGCACCTGAGCTGGAATTTCTGTCAGGGCACCGTGTTCGGGTTCCCGGTCAGCGGCAACGACGTGGGCCCGCGGATCATCGCCGCGCAGCAGCTCGGCGATCCGGTGATCACGGGCGGCCAGTTCGGGCCCGAGGCCGGCGTGATCGGGATCGTCGCGATGGTGATCGGGGCGGGGCTGATCGCCGGCTGGGTTCGGTTCACGCGGGGCTCGCTGGCGCTGCGCAGCGAGCTGGCGCTGTGGCGAGCCGAACCGCGTCGGCTATGATCGGGCCGTGCGTGGACGGTCGCGCGAGTGGGTCGGTCCAGTCCTGATCGGCCTCGCGCTGCTCGGCCTCGCGCCCGCGCGTGTGCAAGTCCCGGCTGCCTCTGCCGGTCGAGGTGGAGCAGCCAACCTGGCCCGACGGGACGCAGCTCGAGCTCGTCGACGAGCAGATCGAGATCGCGTGCGATCCCGGCGGCGTGACCCGACGCTGCCGCTGGCGTGCACTCTACGTGTACGAGGGCTCACCCGGCACCGCTCGCCGACGGCGTTTCATGTCGAAGACGCGGGTCGTGTCGAGATCGAGATCGAGCTCGAGGCCGACATCTGGTCGCTCTACAGCGAGCGCTGCATGTGGGCCGCCGGGTTCGCTCGGCATCTGCTCGCCGGCAACCATCCACGCGAGATC
>DATLLB010000780.1:0-9289 GCA_035538075.1 Enhygromyxa sp. | reverse complement strand
TCTGTGGCAGGTCAGCAACGTGCTCGGCGGCGCGTTCGAGCCGGCCATCAGCCACGCTGGCGACCAGATCGCTTACGTCGGCTACACCAGCAGCGGCTACGACGTCTGGGTGATGGACTTCGATCCCGACGCGCTGCTGCGGCCGATGACGCCGATCCCCGCCTGGCCGACGCCCTCCGATCCAACCCCCGAGCGCGAGGCCGACGCGGGCCGCAAGCCGAGCCTCGCGTCCAAGCCCTATCGCTTCTATCGCACCTTCTTCCCGCGCACGCTGTTCCCGTCCGCGTTCGAGTTCGAGTTCGGCACGCTGTTCTCGAGCCTCGGCCTCACGCTCGCGGTCGAGGACGTGATCGGCTTCCACTCGCTGGTCGGCAGTTTTCAGTGGCTGACCGGCATCGACCGCCCGAGCGGCTCGGTCAGCTACCGGATCTCGCGGCTGTTCCCGACCTTCGCGTTCGGCTTCGGTCGCGACTATCGCGTGCGCGAGAGCTACCAGCGCTACGTCTACGATCCGCCGCCGGGCACCATCGGCTACGGGCCCGATCAGCCCTACCTGATCGAGGGCTACCTCGAGCAGATCACCAGCTTCGCGGCCGAGATGGACATCCCGGTGCTCCGGCTGGCCCGCCACAACGCCGACTTCACCCTCGCCTACGACTTCATCAACTATCAGAACGTCGACGACTTCGACGACCTCGTCGATCCCAACGCGCCGGCCTCCAACCTGCCCGCGGTCGGCAACGTCGCCTCGGCCCACATCGCCTTCAGCTACGACAACCGCGAGGGCGTGCGTTACTCCTGGGGCGCCGAGACCGGTCGAGCGCTGCGCACCAACCTGACGATCAGCGATCGACGGCTCGGCAGCGATTACGGCGACGTCCGCTTCACCGCCAGCTATGCCGAGTTCCTGCGCATGCCGTGGCCCGGCCATCAGGTGCTGGCGCTGCGGCTCTCGGGCGGCGCCTCGGCCGGGGGACTACGCGGGCGCGGACCGTTTCGACTCGGCGGCCTGGCCGAAGAGCAGGACGTGATCCGCACGGTCATCGCTCGTGATGCGTTCGGCGAGGGCACGACCCTGCGCGGCTACAACCCCAGCGCCTTCTCGGGCCTGTACTACGGGCTGTTCAACGCCGAGTACCGAATCCCGCTGATCGACGTCGACCGCGGGTTCGGCAGCGTTCCGGCCATGTTCGAGCGCCTGGTCCTGGCCATGTTCACCGACTGGGGCATGGCGTGGACCGATCCGATCAAATTGAAAGATCTCGCGGGCAGCATCGGCGCCACGCTGATCGCCAGCTTGAAGTTCGGCTATGGCGAGCGCGCGGCGCTGTTCTTTCAGTACGCCCACGGCTTCCATGCCGAGCGTGGCATCGACTATTTTCGCGTGTTCGTGGGCCGCAATTTCTGACTTACCAAGAAAGCGCCGCTTTCATGCGTCAGCATGGAGAACTCAGTGACACTTGTGTTTCGAGAGCTTGGCATCCTCGAGCGCACCGAGGATTGCGTCCATGTCACCCATCGCAAGCGGATCGGTTTGATCGTAGTCGAGCGTGGCGCGGACCAGCACGATTTCGTCCTTCGGATCAACGGCGATGAGTTGTCCAAATGCCCCGAGCGCCATGAACATGTGATCGGGCGCACTCGGGAACATCTTGCCGTCATACTCGTTGCGGGCCGGAATTGACGGGAGCACCACGCGACCTGGTTTATTGAGCCACCACAGGTATCCGTAGGCGTCGTTGAACGCGGTCGATGATTGCGTTGACTTCTTGATCCAGATCTTCGGGACAATTTGTTGGTTGTTCCAACGACCCTTGCGCAGATACAAATAGCCAAAACGAGCCATGTCCTGGCACGTGGTCGAAAGGCCATTGTAGACCAGCGTGTTTCCAGCCTGGTCGTGCGCCAGGGTCGCGGTCATCCCGAGCGGCTCGAACAGCCTGCTGCGAACGTAGGCTCCGACGTCGCCACCGACCGCAGCCTCGAGCACTGCCTCCAGCGCCTGGGTCCCGGTGTTGCTGTACTCCCAGCGCATGCCGGGATCCATGTCCTGCCCGACCCCGAGGCTGTAGGCAGTCTGATCGGCCTGCTCGAGCACCCCAAAGTCGGTGAGAAAGTCGTACTGGCGGCCGGACGTCTGCGTCATCAGATCGAAGATGGTGACGTCCTCGCTCGCGCTCTCCCGCCATTGCGGGATATAGTCGGAGGCGGGATCGTGAATGTCGAGCAGGCCCTCGGACTGCGCGATGCCGATCACCGCGTTGGTCACCGACTTGGTCGCCGACCACACGTTGGGCAGCGGCGTCTCGGCGCTGTAACCGTCCCAATACCAGTCGCCGACGAGCACGCCGTCGTGAATTACGACCAAGCAGGTCGATTTCGTCTGCTCGGCGATCGCGGCCAGCTCGGCGAGCCCTTCGCTCGATAGGCAATGTTGCTCGGGCGTGCCAATCTGCCATTCTTCGGCGGGAAAGATGTAATCTACTTTGGGGCCGACGTGACCACCGTGCCCATGGTGATGTCCGTGGTGTGCATGATGTACATGGTGGTGCGAGCGGAGCTCGGTATCGAGGTCCTCTTCGGCGGCGTCACAAGCGAACAGAGCGAGCGTGGCGAGGGTAGCGAATAGCGAGTTGCGAGCCATGCGATCGAGTATTGGTCGAGTGGGGCCCCTGGGCAAGATGCCCCATGGTCCCAATTGGATAACCAAAGTCGCCATACTCGAATCCACACGAAAACCGAATACGGTGGTCAGTCAGTTATTGGTGTCACGTCATGCCCATATGATCCTTCGACCAAGCAATCCGACCACTGCTACTCCGGCGACTGACCGCGCTTGCGGAAGGTACGGGCGAACCATCCCTCCAGCCGGGTACGCAGGTCATCGAACGCGGTGTAGCTGACCGGTACCACGACCAGGGTCAGGATCGTCGACGTGGTCATGCCGCCGACCAGCGTCTTGCCGAACGGCCCGTAGGGGATGCCCTCGGCCGGCGCATCGGCGAACGCGAGCGGGATCATGCCGCCGACGGTCGTCAGCGCGGTCATGAAGATCGGGCGAAAGCGCTGGACGCCGGCCTCGACGATCGCCTCGGTGCGATCGAGGCCCTGCGCGCGCGCGCCGTTGATGAAGTCGACCAGCACGATCGCGTTGTTGACGACCACGCCGAGCAATAGCAGCAGTCCAATGCCGGCCAGCACGTCGAGCGAGCTGTCGGTCAGATACAAGAACCACCACACGCCGACGAAGCTGAGCGGAATCGAGGGCAAGACCGAGAGCGGCAGCACGAAGCTCTCGAACAAGAAGCCCATGATCAGGAAGATGAACAGCACTGCGAGCACCATCGCCCCGATCAGGTCGCGGTTGGACTCGCCGAGATCGCGGGCCTCCTGATCGCTGTCGAACGAGACCCCGGGCGGCAGCTCGTAGGCGCCCAGGAAGCCCTGAATGGCCTCGACCGCCTGCTGCCGTCGCTCGGGGTCGAGCTCGAGCTCGATCAACGCCGCGACCCGCTTGTTGTTGCGGACCAGCACGGTCTCGCCCTTTTGCACGTGCTTGTTGGTGACCGTCCGAATCGGCACCGCGGTCCCGGCACTGGTCGGGACCTTGAACTCGAGCAGGTCGGCGAGCTCCTCGCGATCGTCCTCCTCGTAGCGGATCCACACGTCGATCTCGCGGTCCTCGCCGTGAAAGCGCGGCAGCGGGCTGCCGCGCAGCGCATAGCCGACGGTGTTGCCGACCATGCCGGCCGAGATGCCGAGCCGCTCGGACATGACCGGATCGAGCGAGAGCGCCAGCTCCTCGCGCTGCCTGTCGTCGCGCTGCGAGCCCAGCACCGAGACCACGCCGTCGAGCTTGGCGAGCTCGAGCGTGAGCGACTGCTTGACGTCCTGCACCGAGCGGTGATCGTCGCCGTAGATGAACACCGGGAAGTTGGTGCTGCGCCCGCCGTCGGACTCGGAGAAGTCCGAGCGCTTCTCCCAGCCGGGCGGCTCGGGCAGCTGCTCGAATATCTGCTTGCCGGTCTCGCGGTAGGGCGGATCGTCGTCGCGCGGCGGCTCGAAGAAGATCTGCACGCTCGCAAAGCCGTGCTCGACCTGGATGAACTCGCCGCTCGCGTTCCACTCCTCGCGGTTCTCGGCGAACCACACCTCGAGCTCGCGGAAGAACTCGTCGGCCTCCTCGAGCGTGACGTCCTGCGGCATCGAGTAGGTGAAGCGGACCTGCCGGCCGCCCATGTTCTCGTCGAGCGCCCGCTGAACCCCGGTCTGCGGATTCATCGGCACCACCAGCGAGGCCATGGCGAGCAGACTGATCAGCACCACGTCCACGCGGCGACGCAGGCTCAGCCGCAGCAGCTTGCCGTAGGCGACCGCCAGCCGCCCGAAGGTGTGCTCGTACAGCCAGTTGAGCTTGCCCTTCCACCACCGATCGGCGCGCATCAGCACGCCGCGCCAGCTGTTGGGATCGGCGTCGGCGAACACGTCGCGATCGAGCACGAACGCGGCCGCCATCGGGATCAGGATCAGCGCCACGAACAGGCTGGCCAGCAGCGACACGCACACGGGCGTGACCATGCGGATCATCATGAACTGCGTGGTCCCGGAGCTCAGCAACGCGGCCGGCAGGAACACGACCATGGTCGTGGCCGTGGCCAGCGTGATCGGCAGCGCGACCTCGCTGGTACCGTGCAGCGCGGCGGCGAAGCGCGAGACCCCGCGCCCGCGATAGCGCGCGATGTTCTCGGCCACGACCACCGAGTTGTCGACGACCAGACCGATGCAGATCATCAGGCCGATCAGCGAGACCAGGTTGATGGTCTGATCCGAGAAGTACATGAACGGCAGGGCCATGAAGATCGACAGCGGGATCGACATGGCGATCACCACCGTCAGCCGCAGCCGCCGGAGGAAGAACAGCAGCACGAACAGCGCGAGCACGCCGCCCTGCAGGCCCGAGTCGACGACCTGCTGGAGGCTCGACACGATCGTGTTGCCCTGAATGAAGATCGGCTTGATGTCGAACGGCGCCAGCGCGGGATCGGAGAGCGCGGCCTCGACCTCGGCCTGCACGCGCTCGCAGACCTCGACGGTGTTGGCCTGCGACTCCTTGATCACGAAGATCGCCATCGACTCCTGGCCGTTGTAGCGATCGAAGCGCTCCTGCTTGGGGTACTCGTAGACGATGTCGGCGACGTCATCGAGGCGCAGGTCGTTGGGCCCGACCACGACGTTGGCGAGCTCGTCGAGCGATTGGTATTCGGCCAGCGAGCGCAGCAGGTACTTGCCCTCGCGCTCCTCCAGCGTGCCGCTCGCCAGGTTGAAGTGCGAGGTGCCGAGCTGCTGTGCGATCGCGAAGATGTTGAGGTTGGCTGCCTCGGCCAGCTCGCGGTCGACCTCGATGCGGATCTCGCGATCGTCCTGCCCCCAGGCGCTGACCATCCCGACGCCCTCGATGCGCTCGAGCCTACGCATCAAATGCCGGTCGATGATGTCGCGCGGATTGTCGAGCCCCTCGGGCCAGGCCACGCCGTAGAACGCGATCGGGATGTTGTCGGCCGAGTGCTTCTCGATCCGCATCTCCTTGACGTCGTCGGGCAGATCGGGGCGCACCCGAGCGATGCGATCACGGACCTCGCGGTAGGCGATGTCCATGTCGGCGTCCTGCTCGAACATCATGTTGACGCGCGCGCGGTTCGAGCTCGAGGTCGCGCTGATCTCGTCGAGCCGCGGCGTGGTCGCGAGCTCGTCCTCGAGCGGCCGCGTGATCTTGTCCTCGACGTCCTGCGCGGTCGCGTTGCCGTACGGGACCTCGACCGACAGAAACGGCGCCGAGGCGCCGCTCGGGATCAGCTCGAGCGGGATGTTGAAGAACGCGATGGTGCCGAGCACCAGCACGCTGGCGAAGACCATCAACATCGTGATCGGCCGGCTCAGCGCCGTGCGAACCACCGGGTTGTCCTGCAGGTGATGATGCTCGGCCATCACGTCTCCGGCGGCTTGGCTTGCGGCCTGTGGTCTTGTGGCTTGTCCTGGGCGGCGCGCTCGGCCAGCTCGACGGCCTCGGGCACCAGCAGCGCCTCGTCGATCTCGGCCAGCTCGACGGCGAGGCGATCGGCCGGGCTCAGGCTCTCACCGACCCCGCGCAGGCGATCGACGAGCTGGTAGAGGGTCGGGATCACGATCAGCGTCAGCAGCGTCGACACGCTGAGTCCGGCGATGACCGTGACCGCCATCGGCTGGCGAATCTCGGCCCCGTCGCCGAGCCCCAGCGCCATCGGGATCAAGCCGAGCACGGTCGTCAGCGTGGTCATCAGGATCGGCCGCAGGCGCACGGTCCCGGCCAGCTCGATCGCCTGCGCGGTCGCATGCCCGCGGGCCTTGAGCTGGTTGATGTAGTCGACCAGCACGATCGCGTTGTTGACCACGATGCCGGCCAGCAGGATCGCGCCGAGAAACACGATCACCGAGACCGGCATGTCGACCGCCAGCAGCACCACGACCACGCCCACGAACGCGAGCGGGATCGAGACCATGATGATCAGCGGGTAGATCAGGCTCTCGAACTGCGAGGCCATGATCACGTAGACCAGGAACATCGAGAGCCCGAGCGCGAGGTACAGCGACTTGCTGGACGTCTCCCACTCCTCGCTCTGCCCGGTGACCGCGGTCGTGACCCCGGTCGGCAGCTCGAGCTCGGCCAGCGCCCCGTCGATCTGCGTGGCGACGCTGCCGAGCCCCACGCCCTCGATGTTGGCGGTGACCAACCCGACGCGCTGCTGACCGATGCGACGGATCTCGTTGGGCCCGCGCCCAACCTCGATGGCGGCCACGGCCGAGAGCGGCACCGCAGGCGTCTGCAGGCCCAGCTCCTCCGCGGCCATGCCCGAGATCGCAGCGGCGCCCGGCGGATTGACGGCCAGGCCGCGCAGATCGTCGACGCTGGCCTGGTCCATGCCGTCGGCGCGCACGCGGATCGGGACCTTGCGATCGCGGCGGTTGAACTTGGTCGCCTCCTTGCCCTGGACCTTGTCGCGCACGAGCTCGGCGACGTTGCGGATGTCGAGGCCCAGTCGCGCGAGCGCGTCGCGGTCGTAGAGGATCTGCACCTCGGGGTTGCCGGGCTGGATCGAGGCCCTCACGTCGCGCAGGCCCGGCAGCGCGGCCAGCTGCTGGCGCACGGCCTCGGTCGCGAGCGCGAGCTCCTCGAGATCATGGCCGCGGACCTCGACCTCGACCGGGGTCTTGAACGAGAACAGCACCGGGCGGGTGATGTTGGTCTCGAGGTCGGGCACATTGGCCACGACCTCGCGCACGACCTCGAGCGCGTCGTTCTCGGCCTGCTCGGGCGAGCTCGCCGAGCCGCCCGAGCCACCGCCGGCCCACACCGGTTGCAGCGTGATCGCGAGCTTGGCCGTGTGCTCGCCCCGCTCGCCGTCGTCGTCGCTGTCGCGCTCGCTGCCGATGGTCGTGACCGACGACTGCAGGTGCGGGACCTTCTCGGCCAGCGCCCGCTCGATCGGCTCGACCAGCGTGTCGGTCTCGTCGATCGGCGTGCCGACCGGGAAGCTCAGCTCGACCGTGAACTCGCCCTGGTGGACCTCGGGGATCAGCTCGGAGTCGAGCCGGGTGGCGCCGACGATCATCACGGCGAAGGCCGCCAACGCGAGCCCCGAGATCACGATCACGTTGCGCAGCGACCAGCGAATGACCGCTCCGTAGCCGCGCTCGAGCCCGCTGATCAGCTGGTCGAACGCCCACAGGATCGGCTTGACCGCCCAGCCGAGCAGCCACAGCACACCGCCGACCAGCATCACGACCCCAGTGGCGAGCAGCCCAACGACGGTCGCGAGCAGCTTGCCGACCAGCTCGAGCAGCAGGTGGATCACGAAGCGCAGCAGGTAGTAGGGCAGCAGCAGCGTTTGCCACCAGCGAAATTCGCGGAACAGCTCGCGGACCTCCGCGAAGCTCGACCACCGCCCCCAGCGCTCGCGCATCCGCACGCCGAAGCTCTGCTCACCGGCCTTCGCGTTGAGCTCGCGGGAGACCAGCATCGGGATGAAGAACAGCGCGACCACCAGCGAGGCCAGCAGCGAGTACACGACCGTGAGCCCGAGGTCGCCGAACATCTGCCCGGCCACGCCCTCGACGAACACCATCGGGAAGAACACCGCGATCGAGGTCAGCGTCGAGGCGATGACCGCAGACCCGACCTACGAGGTCCCGCGCAGGGTCGCGCGCAGCAGCGGATCGCCCTCCTCCCGACAGCGGTGGATCGACTCGAGCACCACGATCGAGTTGTCGACCAGCATGCCGACGCCAAGCGCCATGCCGCCGAGCGACATGATGTTGAGGCTGACCCCGGACAGCTTGAGCGGCGCGAACGTGACCAGGATCGAGATCGGGATCGACAGCGCGACGATGACCGTCGCCTTGCCCTCGCGCAGGAACAAAAACAGGATCAGCACCGCCAGCAGACCGCCGAGGATCGCCGTGTCGCGGACCTCCTTGATGCTCGACTGGATGAACAGCGAGCGGTCCGAGACCACCTGCAGCGTGGCGCCGTACTCCTTGTCGAGCTTGGCCCCGACCTGCGTGTCGATGCGCTCGCGCACGCGCTCGGCCATCTCGACGATGTTGGCGTCGGCCTCCTTGTAGACCTCGATCATCACCGCCTCGTTGCCGTCGATGCGGGTGATGACCTCGCGGTCCTTGTAGCCGTAGTCGACGGTGGCGATGTGGCGCAGCAGCACGTCGCGGCCGCCGCGGCTGGCCACGACCAGCTCGCGGATGTCGTCGAGCTCGTCGAACTCGTTGACCGTGCGGATCAGGTAGCGGGTCCGACCCTCGCGCATGCTGCCGCCCGCGAGGTTGATGTTCTCGGACTCCAGCCGGCTGATCACGTCCTGACTCGAGATGCCGGTCCGGCGCAGCGCGTTCTCGTCGAGGTTGACGTGGATCTCCTCCTCGAGCCCGCCGCGGACCTTGACCGAGGCCACGCCGTCGATCGGCTCGAGCAGCCGTCGCACCTCACGATCGGCCACGCGGCGCAGCGCCTTCAGGCCCGCGATGCCCTCGAAGGCCTCGCCCGAGCCCGACAAGCTCAGCACCAGCACCGGATCGAGGCTCGGGTCGTAGCGCAGGATCAGCGGCGTCTTGATCTCGTCGGGCAGGTTCGGCTTGATGAGATCGAGCTTCTCCAGCACGTCCTGGTTGGCCTCGGACATCTCGGTGTCCCAGGTGAATTCCAGGATCACGTCCGCGTAGCCGGCCCGCGAGACGCTGGAGA
>DATLLB010000779.1:0-2693 GCA_035538075.1 Enhygromyxa sp. | reverse complement strand
GTCGTGTGCACCCGCGCGTGCGAGCGTTCCTCGATCACCTCGCGCCGAGCCTCGCTCGACTCGAATAGCCGCGCTCGTACGACCCGCGTCGCTCGGCGTTACCGCCAACGACAAAGCGCACGTACGACCCCGCGATCCACCAGATTGCTCTACGCTCTCGACAACGAGGATCGCATTGTCCGAGCCCTTTCCCTCGCTCGTCATTCGTACCACCGGTTACGCCGCGCAGGGTGCCTTCGCCGAGGCCCAGGCCGAGTACCTCGATCCCGATCCCGAGCTGGTCGCCCGGCTCGAGCAGCTGCTGCGCTCGCGCAATGCCGGCGTCGTCGCGCACTTCTACATGGACGCCGAGCTGCAGGGCGCCCTCTATGCCTGCGACTGGCCGCACATTCACATCTCCGACTCGCTGGTGATGGCCGATCGTGCGGCCGCGATGGCCAAGGCCGGCGCGAGCGAGATCATCGTGCTCGGCGTCGACTTCATGTCCGAGAACGTGCGGGCGATCCTCGACGAGTCCGGGTTTGCCGACGTCGGCTGCTGGCGCGTGGCCGAGGCCAAGATCGGCTGCTCGCTCGCGGAGTCGGCCGAGACCGCCGCGTATGCGGCGTATCTGGCCAAGGCCGCGGCTACGCCCAATTCGCTGCACGTCGTCTACATCAACACCAGCTTGCGGACCAAGGCCCACGCGCATCACGTGGTCCCGACCATCACGTGCACGTCGAGCAACGTGGTTGCGACCGTGCTGCAGACCTTCGCGCAGGAGCCCGAGGCGCACGTATGGTTTGGGCCCGACACGTACATGGGCCAGAACCTCGAGCGGCTGTTTCGGACGCTGGTCGAGATGGACGACGCGACCATTGCGGCCCTGCACCCGGCCCACTCGCGCGAGAGCATCGCCGCCCTGCTGCCGCGCTTTCACTACTTCGAGCAGGGCAACTGCGTCGTCCACCACATGTTTGGTGCCGAGGTCGCGAGCCGCGTCGCGGACGACTACTACGCGACCGGTGAGGTCGACGTCACCGCGCACCTCGAGGTCCCCGGTGAGATGTTCGCGCTCGCGCTGCAGGCCCAACGCGAGGGTCGTGGCGTGGTCGGCTCGACCAAGAACATCCTCGATCACATCGTCGCGCGCCTCGACGCTGCGATCGCTCGCCACACTCCTTCACGGCGCGCCGAACGGCTGCGCTTCGTGCTGGGCACCGAGGCCGGCATGGTCACCTCGGTGGTTCGGGCAATCCGTCAGCGCCTCCGCGATCACGCCCGCGAGCGCGATCACGACGTCGAGGTCGAGATCATCTTCCCGGTCGCCGCCGAGGCCGTGACCGCCACGCAGGATCAGTCGCTGCCGATCATCCCCGGTGTCTCCGGCGGCGAAGGCTGCTCGACCGCGGGCGGCTGCGCGACCTGTCCGTACATGAAGATGAACAGCATCGACGCGCTCTGTGATCTGCTCGAGCGGCTGCCCGTGCGTGGGCGCGATCAGGCCGAGGTGATCGCCGCACGACGCGAGCTGGCCGCGTTCGAGCCGGAGAAGTACGGCGAGATGATCGAGGGGCAGACGATCGCCGCGCTCGGGACCAAGCCGATTCTGCACATGCGCGAGTTCCAGCGCGGCAAGTCGCTCTCGCCCGAGCTGCTCGCCGACATGCGCTCGCGCTGATCGGCTACTCGTTCGTCTCCGCGATCGCCCGCGCGAGTAACTCGCGCAGGCCAGCGGCTTGGGCAGTCGTCTCGAGGTACTCGCTATCGAGTCGAACACGAACCTCGAGGAGCGCACGGATGTCTCGCCATTGTCGATCCGAGCTTCGCCCGCCCAGCTCGAACCATCGCAACTTCTGCAAGATGATGTCTTCGCGGCCGAGCACGGGGAACTCCAAATCCTCGTCGAACTCAGCCTTCTCTCGCCGATCGAGCTGACCTTCACCCATCGGACCTGGCGGTGGGACGAACACGTCGACCTTGATGACGGTGCGCTGATCGATGACGTTGAAGCTGCGATGCTCGGCGATCGCCTCCATTACGGTTTCTTCGACCACATAGAAATCTTCACCGAGCGCGCGCGCAAATTTGCGTGCATGAAGCGGTCGAAGCTTGGCGATGATGTCGATGTCGTTGGTCGACCGTGGCTCAGCATGGATGGAGCTGGCCAGAGAGCCTCCGATCGCCCACTCGACGCCGAGCTGATCGAGAACCTCGGCGACCCGATCGAGCGTCATGAGGAGATCGATCTCGAACACGCTCAGTCTTCGTAGGTTCGCCCGAACACCGCGAGCGTCAGCTCTTTGCCGAGCGTGCGCTGAGCGAAGCGAATGCGCAGCTCGTCCTCGCTCGCCTCGGGGTACATCTTGCGAAGGCGGGTGCGGGCCAACTGTCGAGTGGCCTGACTCAAGCTCAGCGCCCGCGCGATCCGTTGGCGCGGCGTCATGCGCTGGTACAGCTCGATCATGCGAGCTGCGACGTCGGGCGAGGTATCGGACAACCCCTGCACGCCACGACCTTAGCCCGTCTTGTTTCCGCTGGCAGCGCACCTGCTCGTTTGCGCGCCTGAACACTTTCGCAGAAAACTGGACGCTCCATCAGTGCTGCGCGAATGTAGGGACGCCATGACACGAACCCTTGATTCTGCCGCTGTGGAGCTGCTTCGCGCGATGTTCGACCTGGCCGACGCGGATGTCCGGCCTTCGCTCGATCTG
>DATLLB010000778.1:0-5407 GCA_035538075.1 Enhygromyxa sp. | reverse complement strand
CTCGAGCGCTGGCGCGACGAGCAGGAGTGGGCGCAGACCGACGACGACGAAGGCTTTCAGTACGTCATGGATGACGACCAGATCCGCTGCGTGGTCAAGCACGCCAAGCGGATCGTGATCGCCGGCAACGTCTGGGGCGACGGCGACAACACCTATATCGATCTGATCCCGGGCCCCAAGGGCACGGTCGGACAGATCATCGTCGCGACCTCGGAGTGCGACTTCGAGGTCGTCGGCAGCAGCTTCCTCGACTTTCTGACGCGCTGGGCCAGCGCGTTCGAGGCCGGGACGATCTCGGTCCAGACCGGCGGGGACTCGCCGCGCGTCGACTGGACGCACAAGGAGAACCCGTGGGACCGCTGGGAAGCCGCCCTGCGGGCTCACGCATAACCCTTGCTCGGGATCGACTCGGCCGGAGGCACGCGCGGCTGATCGAACTCGATGCGCGCGGTCACGTCCTCGGCGGCGGCCCAGCAACCGATCGGCTCGCTGTACTTGGCCGCGGGCGTGCGTGCGGGCTGGCTCGGTGCGACCGAGCGCATCGATAAAGGTTGGCCGGTCGGATCGCCGCCGCCGAGCTGCAGCGCCAGCCGCAGCAGGCTCTCGCGGTTGTTGGTGTTGGTCTTGGCGAACAGGTTGTGCATGTGCCACTTGACGGTCGCGCGGCTGATCTCGAGCGCGCGACCGATCTCCTGGTTGCTGGCTCCGCACAGCACACGCTCGAGGATGTCCTGCTCGCGCGCCGTGAGCCGGTGGCGCTGACCGAGCCGGTTGACCGCCCAGCGCAAGCGCGAAGGCCCATCGCCCTCGTCGAGCTCGCGCACCACCTTGTAGCCGAGCGCCTCGAGCACCGAGCTGATGCGGGCGGCGTCGTGGTCGGAAGCGACGCGGATGTGAACCTCGATGGGGGTGATCTGGTTGCTGGTCATCTCGCCGACCACCATGCGCGGCGAGGACCCGGACCGTCAGGGACGCCAGTGCCACCGGTGGGTCTCCGACCCGAACCGCGAGTCGGTGACGCCTGTCCAGCGGGCTAGCCCTCCAATGGCGCCAATTGGCTCATTTCCGAGGTTTTGGCGCGAATCGCCCGGCCCGCGAACCGGGCGTAACCGATTGTCACCGAACCCGAACCGGTGGACTGGGGGCGTCACCGCGCCAAACGAAAACGCGGGCGACCCGAAGGTCGCCCGCGTCGCATCACACATCCGATCGATGATGATCAAAACCAAGCTTTGGATGGAATCGACTCCGCCGGGATCACGGCGCGAGCGTGGGGCTCCATCGTGAACTCGAGCTCGCGCACAGGCTCGATCATCTCGGCGGTCGAGCGCGCGCCGCCGAGCTGCAGCGCCAGCCGCAGCAGGCCCTCGCGCGCCGCGGTGTTGGTCTTGGCGAAGATGTTGTGCATGTGCCACTTGACCGTCGCGCGGCTGATCTCGAGCTCGCGGCTGATGTCCTGGTTGCTGCGACCCGCGAGCACGCGCTCGAGGATGTCCTGCTCGCGCATGGTCAGCTTGTGACGCTGCGAGAGCCGGCTGATCGCCCAGCGCAGGCGCGAAGGGCCGTCGCCCTCGTCGAGCTCGCGCAGCACGGTGTAACCGAGCGCCTCGAGCACGGCGCTGACGCGGTTGGCGTCGTCGTCACCGTCGACCCAAATGCGGACCTCGGTGTTGACGATGGGGTGGGTGACGGTTGCGAAGACTTCATTCGACACGGCGATAACCTCGACTTCTGAGCTCGCGCTCGATCAGCCCGACCGCGGCCGGGCTGTACAGGTGGGAGACCACGGCGCGCTCGCGACCGACGGCCTTGTTGAGAACTGCCTTGCTGTGCACCTTGCTGTCGCGCAGCCCGAGCAGCGTGATGATCTGGCCGACCCGCTGCGGCGTGACGCCGAGGTGGCGGGCGGCGATCTGCGTGGGGTTGAGCCAGCCGTGCTCGATGGTCGGCTTGAGCTGCCAGAGCTGACCGCCGAGCGCGATCTCGGCGGCCGTGACTCGATAGGCCCACACGACCTCGACGTCGACCTCGTGACCGGCCTCGATCGCGTCGGACAATCCTTCCAGTGCCTCGTACTCCCAGCGGCGGCGCTCGAGCTCGATGCGCTCGCGGGCGATCGCTGCGACCTCGCGCTCGAGCGGCGAGGCGCTCGGCCTTCGAATCGCGCCGACGTCCGGGATCACGCGCTCACGCAGGTAGGCGAGCAGCCGCTGGCCCGCGCTGATCGTGGTCGGATCGGGCGAGCAACGCTCGACCGCGAGCGCGACCCCGGGCTCGAGCAACAACAAGGTGCTGCTGGCCTCCTGCAAGCTCGCCGGCAGGACCACGCCGCGCTCGGCCAGCTCGACGATCAGCTCGGCCAGCTCGAGCTCGCCGAGTCGCAGCCAGTGCTCGCCCTCGATCGCAGCGTCAGCCCAGTCGATCGCCAGGCGTCGGGCCAGCTCCGAGGTCCCGCCGATGCCGAGCACCGCCGCGACCTCGCTGCCGAACCAGCACGGCTTGCCGCGCAGATCACAGGTGACCAGCGTGCGGCCTTCGAAGCTGCCGACGATGCAGATGCTGGGCTGTGCGAGGCTCGGCTCCGACCAGCCCTCGGACTCGAGCTCCTCGGCGAGGGAGCTGGCGAACAGCCGTTCGTCGTCGCGGTCGTACATCGTGCGCTCCTGGTCCTGCGAGCGCCGACCCACGCGGAGGTCGGGCGGCTCGATGGCGGACACGATGCATCTGCGCAGGGCGGACCGTCAGGGACGCAGTGGCCACGAGGGGATCACCGGGGCGCACCGTTCGAACCACTCGCGAACCGTTCGCGAGAGACCGCAAATACGCCCGCAGGGCCGCGATTCTGCGAGTTTCTCGATCGTCGGTTCGGCGCGAACGAGGGCGCACCGCTGCGGTGGTCGTCGCGCGCGCGGTGACGCTGGGTCACCGAAGCGCCCGCGCGCGCGCTGGTGATCGAGCGGCGCACGAAATAGCTTCGGCCCATGCCTCCCGCGCTTCGTCCTCGTCGATCCTCGCTGCGCCGCCGCTGGCTCGGCGTCGCGCTGACGCTCTGCGTGCTGACGCCGAACACGGCCGCGGCCTGGCATGACGACGGCCACCGCATCGTCGGCGAGATCGCCGAGCGCAGGCTGTCGAAGCAGGCGCGCGCGCGCGTGCGCGAGCTGCTGGCCGACATGCCCGAGTACGACACGCTCGCGAGCGCGTCGACGTGGGCCGATCAGAAGGCCAAGCTCGACCCGAGCTTCGAGTTCGCGTTCACCAGCCACTTCGTGAACGTCGAGCAGCACCTCAGCCCGCGCGAGCTGCTCTCGCTGTGTCTGCAGAAGGATGGCTGCGTGGCGCTGGGCGTGGCCTACTACGCGGAGATCCTGCGTAGCACTCGCGCGAGCAAGCAGCAGCGCGCGGAGGCGCTGCGGTTCCTGGCCCACTTCGTCGGCGACGCTCACCAGCCGCTGCACGCCGGGCATGGCCACGATCGCGGCGGCAACGACGTCGACAACCTGCGCCTGCTCGAGTACACGCCCGGCGCCGAGCGGACCAACCTGCACGCGGTGTGGGACGGCGGGCTGGTGTCCATCACCATGACGCGCGCGGGCTGGGACTGGCAGCGCTACGCCGACGAGCTCGACGACCGCATCACCGACGAGCAGCTCGCTCGCTGGGGGCGTGGCGGCGTCTATGACTGGATCGAGGAGTCGCGCCTGCTCGCGGCCGCCGACGGCTACCTGCACGCGGACGGCATCACGCCGATCCGCAAGGGCGACACGCTCGGCGAGGACTTCTATGCCCGCAACCGCGAGGTCGTGGAGCTGCGTCTGCAGATGGGCGGCGTACGTCTGGCTGCGGTGCTCGAGGAGATCTTCGGCGGATGATTCGGGCATACTCGCGTCGATGACAGCGCGCTCGCTCGCTTGGCTGGTGGCGCTGCTGCTGCTGCTGTTGCTCGCGTTCCCCCGCGCGGCGCAGGCCAGCCCCGGCTTCACCGAGAAGTGCGAGGCCGCGCTGCCCAAGGAGCAGGTCGACGATCTGGTCGCGGCGATGCGTGCGGTCGAGGGCAGCTGTGCGCTGCAGCGGGTCGACACCACCACGTTTCGCACGGTCATCGAGTGGAACGCGGGCGAGCGCTCGATGGTGGTGCTGCTGGGTCCGCGCGGCTGCGTGGTCGAGCCCTCGCAGGTCGGCAGCGATCTCGCGCTCGCGGCCCCCGACGTGCTCGGCCGCGCGTGTCCGGAGGTGCTCGCCGCGTTGCAGGAATTCGTCGGCGAGCCGCACGAGATCGCGGAGCTCTCCAACGTCCGCCCGACGCAGTGGAGCAGCGAGCCCGAGCGACGGACCTTCGCCGATCCACTGATCACGGCCGCGGTCGCGTGGCTCGCCGTGCTGTTGCTGGTTGCGCTCCGCGGGTGGCGACGACGCGAGGCGTTCGGGCCTGAAGATCGGCGCTGGGCGTGGCTGGCCGCGGGCGGCTTCGCGATCGGGTTGCTCGCGCGCTTCATCGTCGAGCCTTCGATCGGCAACTGGTACGGCGCGTTCTTGCCGGCGGCGGGCTGGGGAGAGCTGCGCTTCGGCTCGACCGCGGCGATCCTGCAAGCTGGCGCGCGGGCGATCGGACCGTGGACCGTGGAGGTCGCGTACGGCTTGTTTCGTACGGTCGGCGCGCTCGCAGTGCCGCTGGTGATCATGCTGGTTCGTCGCCTGGGCGGCTCGCTGACTGCCGCGGCGCTGGCCGGAATCGTGGTCGCGCTCGAGCCGATCCCCGTGCGCATCTCGGCGTCCAGCTCCGAGCACGCGCTGGCGGCCACGCTCGCGCTCGCGGCCTGGGTGACGTGGATGCGCACGGCCACGGACGCCAGCGCGCTGCCGCGGGTGCTGGCGATCCTGCTGGCCTGGTTGGCCGTGATGGCGCGCGTCGACTGTCTGCCGCAGCTGGCCCTGATCCCGCTGTGGACGGTGCTGTACTCGCGCGACAGCTGGCTACCGCTCGCGCGGCGCCTGGTCGACGCAGCCTGGTTCGCGGCGTGCCTGGCCGCGATCTTGGTCCACGCGTGGTTCACGATCGTCGTGCCCTCCAACCACCCGGGGCCCAACCGAATAGGGATCATCCGCACGATCGAGCTCCTGTTCGCGCAGTTCTGGATCATCATGATCGAGCCGCCGCACTGGCTGACTCCGACCTGCTTCGCAGCCGTGGTGCTCGGCCTGCTCGCGGCGGTCGTGCAGAGGCGCTGGCGCCTGCTCGCGGCGGTGCTGTTGAGCGTGGCGCTGATCTTCGTCCCGCTCGGTCGCAACCTGTCGCACGACGGGCTGACTGGCGCCCGCTACTTCGTGCTGCTGATGCCGCTGTTGGCCGTGAGCGCGAGCGTGCTCGCCGAGCGGATCGGCAACAAGCTGGCGCTGGTCGGTCTCG